>CAYNOM010000364.1:0-6609 GCA_964398415.1 uncultured Polyangiales bacterium
TGTGCGACCTCGAGGTGGTGCGCGACGTCGCCTACGGACGAGCGCGCGCGCAGCGGCTCGACGTGGTGAAGAGCAGCCATGCGCCGCGGGGGGCACCTTCGCTCCTGTACCTGCACGGCGGCGGCTTTCAGCTGGCTGCCAAGGAGACGCACTTCTGGCTTGCCGCCACACTCGCGCGGGCGGGCTTCGTGGTGTTCAACGCCAGCTATCGGCTTGCCCCCGAGCACCCTTACCCCGCCGCCGTAGACGATGCCGCAGACGCCTACGCGCTCATCGCGCGCGAAGCACACCACCACGGTGCCGATGCGTCGCGCTGCGTGTTCGCCGGAGAGTCGGCGGGCGCCAACCTGTGCCTCGGCCTGGCGCTCGCCGAGGGCGGGCTCGTCGCAGGGCGCGCCGCGCGCCACGTGCCGCCACGCGCGCTGCTCTTGTTCTGTGGTCTGCTTCAGGTCAGCCACCCGGCGCGCTTTGCGGCCGAGCGCCGCTTGCCTCGCATCGTGCGCGCGCGCATCGAGAGCATCTCGCGTGACTACGCACGGCGCGAGCCAGCCGCGATGCCACGCACGCCCATCGATCCCCTGCTCGATCCCTTGCCCTTTCTGGAGCAGCATCCCGAAGCCTTCGCGGTGCTGCCGCCCATCTACGCCTCCGTGGGCGGCGAAGATCCGGTGCTGTCCGACACGCTGCGCCTGTCGAAGCTGTTTCGCCCACAGGACGTGCTCGACGTCTACGCGGGCGAGCCGCACGCCTTTCAGGCCATGCCCTTTCGCGCCGCCTGTGCGCGCAGCTGGGAGCGCTGCGCTCAGTTTCTCGCCGGCGTCAGTCGCTGAGCGGAGGCTCGAGCACGTGGGCAAAGTCGAGCAGCAACGCGTCTTGGTCGCGCGCCGCGCAGAACGACAGGCCGACGGGCGCGTCATCGAAAGACACCGCGGGCACCACGAGCTGTGGAATCGCAGCAAGGGACGCGATGCAGGTGAGCGGAAGCGTGTGCGTGCGAAAGCGCTCGAGCTCACTGCCCGTCTCGTGGCGCCGCGGCGCAGGCCCCGCGCTCGGCGGCAATACGAGCAGCGTGCCCTCGCTGCCAAGGAGCGCCTCGAGGCGCTGCACGATCCGCTCGCGCAAGGCCAGGTCGTCCGCGTGACCCGCGTCTGCGCCGGCCGTCTCCCTGGCCCACGCGAAGCGCTCCTTCACACCGGGGCCGAGGTCGGGCGCTTCGTTGTCGATCCAAGCGCCGTGGGTATCCCAGATCTCGCGCGCTTGCAGGCGCCGAAAGGCGTCGGCCCAGCACGCGAGACCCTCGTCGGCCAGGGTGATGACGTCGAGCGGCACCGAGAGCTGCTGCTGCAACGCGTAGGTGGCATCGAGCAGCGCGTGACGCAGGTCGGGATCGAGCAGCGCGAAGGCGTCCTCGGCGACGAGGATGCGTGACAAGGGCGGCGGCGTCTCGCGCGAGCCGAGCAACACCGAGGACACCTCCGAAAGCAGCGCCCCATCGCGCGCAAGGGGACCCACCACGTCGAAGCTCGGCGCGAGCGGCACCACGCCCTGCACGGACACGCGCCCGTGGCTCGGCCGGAAGCCGAACAGGCCGCAGAACGAAGCAGGCACGCGCACCGAGCCGCCCGTGTCGGTGCCGAGCGCAAAGTCGCACACCCCGGCCGCGACCGCAGCCGCCGAGCCCGCCGACGAGCCCCCGCACAGCCGGCCCGGCGCACGCGGGTTGTCAGGCGTGCCGTAGTGGATGTTTTGCCCGGTCAGGCTGTAGGCAAGCTCATCCATGATGGTGACACCGACGAGGTCTGCGCCCGCCGCACGCAGGCTGGCGATGACGGGTGCGTCATGGATCGCCGCAGCGTGACTCCGAGCCCAGGCCGGGTGGCCGGCGCTCGGCGTGTGCCCGGCGATGTCGAACAGGTCCTTGGCGACGAAGGAGAGCCCGGTAAGTGGCCCATGCTGCGTGTGCGGGCGCGCAACCCGCGTGCCTGGCACGAAGATGTTGTCCACCGCGTCCTCCATCACAGCCGCGATCCGAGATCGTCGGCCCCCGCACCCAGGCGCGCGCGCACCACCACGAGGTAGTACACGATACCTAGACCCATCAGCGCCGCAAAGAGCAAGCCGATCTGGGGATTCGTATACGCGAGGGCAAACAGGCACAGGCCGGCCAGGAGCAAAGCGACGCCCGGAAACACGGGAAAGAAGACCGCCTTGAACGGACGTACGAGGTCGGGCTCGCGCACGCGCAGGCGAAAGAGGCTCAGCATGGCGAGCACGTACAGCGAGAGCGCCCCGAAGCAGGACAACGTGATGATCTCCGCCGTGCGACCCGAGAGGATGGCGATGATGCCCGCGATCATGTTGACGAAGAGGGCCACGCGCGGCGTGCAAGAGCCCGCATGGATCAGGCCGAGAAAGCGCGGGGCGTAGCCGGCGCGACCGAGCTCGAAGGTGGCGCGCGCGGCTGCGAGCAGGATGCCGTGAAACGAGGCGACGAGACCGAGCAGGCCCACGGAAAGGAGCAGCGTGTAGAGCGGTGAATCGCGGCCGACCACGTGGGCGAGGGCCAAGGGCAGGGGCGCATCCGACGGCGTATTCGAGCCGGGCTCATAGACGACCGCGTGCCAGCCCGCGACCCCCACGGCCGAGAAGAACACGAGCAGCGCGAGCCCAACCAACGTCAGCATCGCCGCACCGAAGCCGAAGGCCACGTCGCGCTGGGGATCTCGCGCTTCCTCTGCGGCGTTCGCGACACCCTCGATGGCGAGATAGAACCAGATCGCGAAGGGCAGACACGCGAGCACGCCCGCATAGCCATGGGGCAGGCCGTCCGCGGCAAAAGCCTGCGCATCGAACGAAGGCAGGGTGAGCCCGACGAACAGGAGCAGCTCGAGCACCGCGAGCACCGTGACGACGAGCTCGAACAGGGCGGCTTGCTTGACGCCCCAAGCGTTGAGCGTCGTGAACAGCACATAGGCCATGATCGCCACCAGCGTGTCGTCGACGCCCGGATAGCGTTGGCCCACGTAGGCACCGATGGCCATGGCGATGGCAGGAGGTGCAAACACGAACTCGATGATCTGCGCGAGGCCCGCGAGGCTGCCGTACAAAGGCCCGAGCGCGCGCGCAGCGTAGACGAAGGCTCCGCCGGCGCGTGGAATGGCGCACGCGAGCTCCGCGTAGCTGAACACGAAGCACACGTACATGACGGTGACGATCAGGGTCGCGATCAGCATGCCCCAGGTGCCTCCGAGGGGCAGGCCCAGGTTCCAGCCGAAATACTCGCCGCTGATCACGTAGCCGACGCCGAGCCCCCACAACATCAGGGGGCCGAGCGTCTTCTTCAGGGCCGGCTCTGCGCTCACGCCGGGAGTGTACGCGAGGCTCGTCGTGGGTGAGGAAGTTCCCACACTGGGACCGCAGAAGCAGGCGAGGGCCCGCGCAGACGCACGCGCACGCTCCCCAACTAGGACTACGAATGACCCGCCCGCGCGCGGGCCGTGATACGATCGCTACCGTGATGCACCACCCCGCTCATCCTGCTCGGAGTCCATCCTGACGAGGTCGACGTGATCCGGGTTCTCGTGGTGGATGACTCACGTATGTGCCGCTTCTCGATCCGCGCCGCCCTCGAGGCAGACGGCGACATCGAGGTGACGAAGGAGGTCGACTCGGGCCTGGGCGCACTCGAAGCCCTGCGCAGCGCGCACTACGACGTGGTGACCCTCGACATCGACCTACCCGACTTGCATGGCCTGAGCGTGTTGCGTGAGCTGCGCGAGCGCTTTCCTCACCTGCCCGTGTTGATCGTCTCTGCACTGGCGGACGACGGCGCCTCGCTGGCCCTCGAAGCGCTCGCGCTCGGCGCGGCCGACGTCGTCGACAAGCGCCTCTTTGCGAGCCAGGCGTCCGCCGTGGCAGACAAGGTGCGCGCCATCGCACCCGGGCCACTCACCGGAACCTTCGCACCGGTGAGCCCGCGCAAGTCGGGGCCGTCGCCGCGGCGCCCGATCAACCTGGCCCGCGACGTCGAGCTGTGCGTGATCGGCTCATCCACCGGCGGCCCCGCGGTGCTCCAGCGCATCCTGCCTTGCCTGCCCGCGCGCATCCCGTTTCCCGTCGTCATCGCCCAACACATGCCGAGAAACGCCACGCCGTCGTTCGCGCAGCGTCTGTCTTCGTCATGTGCGATCCCCGTCAGCGAGGCGCGGCAACTGGAGCGGCTTTTGCCTGGGCGCGCCTACGTGCTGCCGGGCGGGCTGCGCTCGCACATTCGTCCCGGCAAGGTCGTCCAAACCGAGCCCGGGCAGGGTCATCACGCGCCATGCATCGATGACGTGTTCCATTCGGCCGCGCGCGTCGCGCGTGAGCGCTGCCTGGCCATCCTGCTGACCGGCATGGGCCGTGACGGGGCCCTCGGCATGCGCGCGGTGCACCACGCAGGGGGCATGACGATCGCCCAGGAGGAGAGCTCTTGCACGGTCTACGGCATGCCTCGCGCCGCCATCGAGCTCGGCGGGGTGCAGCGTACGATGACACCTGAGCAGCTGCGCTCGTTGTTCGAAAGCGACGAGCCGCTGCGTGACGAGGGCACAGCGAGCAAGCCCTAGCGCCCAGAAACCCAGATTTGCGCGAGCGTCTGCTCACGCTCTGGACCCCGCGCCAGTTTTTCGTTGTATGGTCCCCGGCGAGGGGACCATGCGAAACGCGTTCATTTCAGGCACCGGTCATTACGTTCCACCACGCGTCGTCACGAACGACGATCTGCGCGAGCAGTACGGCATCGACACCACCCATGACTGGATCGTGCAACGCACGGGCATCGAGGAACGCAGGTTCGCCGACGCAGGCGTGGGCAGCGCCGATCTGGCCGTCGCCGCCTCGGAGCAGGCGATCCAAAACGCGGGCCTCGACAAGCGCGACATCGACTTGATCGTGTTTTGCACGCTGTCGCCCGACCACGTGTTCCCGGGCTCGGGCGTGTTTCTGCAGCAAAAGCTCGGCCTGTGCGACATGGGGCGCTTCGTTCCAGCGCTCGACGTGCGAAATCAATGCTCGGGCTTTCTCTACGGCCTCAGCGTGGCCCACAGCATGGTGCGCGCCGGCACCTACAAGCACGTGCTGGTGGTGGGCGCGGAAACCCACTCCGCCGCGCTCGATCTGAGCACGCGCGGCCGGCAGGTGGCCTCGTTGTTCGGCGATGGCGCAGGCGCCGTGGTGGTGAGCGCCACCGACGAAGATCGCGGCATCCGTCGCGTCTTCCTGGGTGCCGACGGACGCTACGGAGAGATCCTGTGCCAGAAGGTCTGGGACATCTCGAAGCGCCCCTTCATTCCGCAGGACGAGCACGGCATAGGCCAAGTGAAGCCCGAGATGATGTGGGCCCAGATGGACGGAAAGCAGGTCTTTCGCCACGCCGTCGAGCGCATGGTGGGCTCACTGATGCAGGTGATGAGCGAGGAGAAGGTCACGCTGAAGGAGATCGACCTCTTTCTGTTCCACCAAGCCAACCTGCGCATCAACCAGTACATCCAGCAGCAAATCGGCGCGCCCGAAGAGAAATTCGTCAACAACATCCAGCGCTATGGCAACACCACGGCCGCCACGATCCCGAGCCTTCTGCACGAGGCTCAAGCGAGCGGCAAGCTCGAGCGCGGCATGAAGGTGGCCATGGTGGCCTTCGGCTCCGGCTTCACTTGGGGCTCCGCCCTCATGGACTACTGAGCATGGACTACTGAGAGCATCGCCAGCGAGCGGCGCTTCGCGGAGGCTCCGAAATTCGGGCAGTGCGGAAAGCTTGGTAGCCAGGTGAGGCGAGCGGGTCGCGCGCGAAAGCGGCTCTCGTGCAGGGAGCAGCGCCGCTGTCGCAAGAACCTTCGGCCCGTACTGTTGGGCACGCGAAGTGCAACGCTGCCCGCCCATGATGACAGCTCGACGATACACGACATCTGCGTTGGTACTGGGTCTGCTGAGTGTCGCGGCGGCGTGTGGCGACGACGCCGACACACCGACCGACGAGGACTACGAAGACATCGCGCAGGGCATCGCGCCGCTGATCCGCAAGGAGCTCGCGGTCGACGGAGGGTTGATGCTCAGCACTCGAGTGGCGGTCGGCGAGGCCCCGGGCTGGCTGTCGATCGATGCCAGCGGGGAGGTCCATCATGGCGCGGTTGGCTCGTTGAGTTGGGACGTATCGGCGTCGTGCACCGATGCCAGCGGCAACTCCGACGTCGCGTGCAGCGAGACGGTGAGCGCCGCGCAGGTGACGTCGAGCCTGCAAGGCACCCTCATGCTGCCGAACTACTCGGCCGAGCTCGCTGCGGACACGGATTGGTCCGTGAGCGGCTTGCAGAGCGACACGATCCTGGCCACGGGGCGGACGAACGTTCACGCGGAGACCCACTTCACCGGGCTGTTCCGTCCCGTCAGGCGCTCCTTCGAGCTCGACTTCGCCGCCGACTACGAGGTGTCGATGCCGCGCAACGCGCCGGAGCTCGCGTCAGGCGCTCTGGAGGCGAGCATCGACGCGCACCGGCTCGTGTCCGGCACCAACCAAGACAGCGAGGCCCACTTCCGGGTCGATGCCGACGTCACCCTAGACGGCAAAGGCAG
>CAYNOM010000365.1:0-6599 GCA_964398415.1 uncultured Polyangiales bacterium
CGTGGCGGTCGGCCATGCGCTGAGCCTGGTAGTGCACGTCGTCGATCTGGATCTGCAAATTGAAGAGCTGCTGGGTGACCGCCTCGTACTCGGCCACGTGGTTCTCCACGTCGGTGACCATGTTGTCGAGGGTCATTCGAAGACCAAGCAACTCACGGGCCTGGGAGTCCTTGGAGAGGTCGATCTCCTTGGTGCGCAAGAGGCGGCTCTGGGCGAGACCGACCCCTTCCTTGACGATGCGCAGGGCACCGACCGCAGCGGTCAACAGGCCAGTCTGCGCAATTTTTTGTGGGCAGTTCGTACCTGCCGCAAGACCCGCGATGACCCAGCAATCGAGGCCATTGGCCGCCGAGCGAGCCATGTCATAGGCCACATCAGCAGCGACCAAGGACGCCTCCATCCCGCTCAGCTGATTGCTCTGCTTTTCCAGATAGCCGATCAGGTCGTCGTTGCGCTGCTCGGTCTCGCGTATGAACTGCTGCTGGCGCGCGATCTGACGCACCAGGGCCTGGACGCGCTTGACCACCTGCTCTCGCTGCAGCTCGAGCGATACCTTCTCCTGCAGTAGCGCGCCGAGGCGTCCGCGCGTACAGGGGCGCTCCGCGCCAAGCACCTTGATGGCGTAGGTTCGCGTGTCGGCGCGGCAGGACACCTCGGCGGCCCTCGAGCCCTGGTCAAACGCCCGAATTACGTCGTTGCACTCGGGGCCGTCACACTTGAATTCGAAGGGGCAATCGCGTCCTTTGCACTCGTACTGCAGCTTCTTCTCAGCGAGGGAGACGTTGCACTGCTTGGGCAAGGCCTCATCCGCCCCGCACAACTCATCGATCGTGCCCTCGATATCTGCGCCGTCGAGTAACAGGCTGCGCTGGAAGTTGTCCTGGTCGGACAGGGCTCCTTTCATCTCTTGGATCGCGGCCTGAATGTCCTGCTCCATCAGCGGCATCTCGGCGCGCAGTCGCTCGCGGAAGTTTTGCCAGTTGGTGCGCGTCAGATCCGAGTTCTCGAAGTAGATGCGGTTGGGGTGTAGGCCAAGCGGATTGCGCGTGTCGTTGGCCTTGGCGAGCAGCTTGTCGCCCTCGAGGATCAGCTCCTGAGACTGGCCCGCGTACTTGAAGCTCTCGCCCTGCCACTGGCGCTGCAGCGCCATCAAAAACACCTGCTGCAGGTACTCCTGGTGCATGACGTGGTGGGCGAAGAGCAGGTCCTGCTGCCCCGCGTTCTTGAGCACACGGCGACGGTGGTCGACGAGCTCGAGCATGGTGGCCATGCGGTCGTTGATGGTGGTGTGCACCTGCTTCAGCCAGACGTCGCCGCGCGTGGCGAAGTAGTCCATGGGCCAGGCGAAGAGCAGCGCGGTCGAGGCCGGCGCGAACACCGCGTCTCGAATCGCGTCGTAGTGACCGAGGGCCTTCTGAAGGTTGAGCCCCTTGTGCTCGTAGGCGCTGCTCTCTGCGATGGGCTCACCGTTCGAGGCGTGAAACAGGGTCATGAAGGCCTGGCTCACCGCGTCACCCGCCCGGTAGGCGTGGGTTTGCACGAGCTCCTTGAAGAAGCGGTTGTGCTCCTGCAAGGCCCAGAGCGCGGGCTCCTCACCCGGTCCGAACGGACAGTCCTCGGTGGTGCCTGGAATCTGCGAGCAAAACAGCGTCACGTCACGACGGCCCACCTTGGTGAGATCGAGCCAGCTGCGTCGGACGGCCGACTTCACCTGAGTCGAGGCCAGCAGCGCTTTGCGGTACAAGCTGACGCCGCACTCGACCTTGCTGCGGTCGACGCAGTTGGCCGTGGGCTTGTCGTCGTCGCAGAAGCCGATCTGACCGCGCAGGAAGTCGCGAATGGTAAGGCTGGCGCCAGCGTTACCCTCGAGCGTAGAGAGAGCGCCGCCCACGAGCTGCTCGAAGTCTACGAGCTGACTCAACACCGGGGCCTCCCCGCGACAGGCCGAGCGGCCCGGTTCGCTGCCCACGCCCTGAAAGTAGGAGCAAGAGGTCCCAGCGGGGCACCAAGACGAGGGGCCGACGTCGCCGGCACAGGCGTTTCGACACTGCCCTGCGGCGCAGATCTCGCCCTGGCCGCACTCCCCGTCGGTCGTGCAATACCGGACCACGTCGAGGCTCGCCAGATAGTCCTCGAAGGCTGCCTCGCTCGCGACGATCGTCTTGTCGTCGGCGCTGCACTCGGCGCGAATCGCAGACTCGATCGCGCCCATCACGGTGTTGTGGCTCGGAAAGCCGATCGCCCCCGGCGCCGCGAGCAGAGGCCCGAGCTTCAGCGGGGTCTCATCCTGCTTCACCTGATTGAGGATGAAGCCGCCGTCCAAGGTGAAGTCCGACGGAGTGAGCCCGCCGTGGGTCTCGCGATACACGCCTTCGTAGCGGAACGTCTCGGGGTTGAAGGGCCCGAAGAACTCCATGAAGCGACGCAGCGGACGGCCAAAGTTGTTCGTGACGCGAAGCTCGTCGCCCTCGACGCCGCAGCGCCCGTTCTCACTGCGGCAGAAGCCCGTGGGATAGTCGATGACGGCGATCAGGCGCATGCGCCCCAGGTCTTCGGAGTAGAGGCCCTTGACTGGGATCTCGTTCTTCTGCTGCGTGGTCGCGCCCGGCCAGTTGAAGTTGGCGCTCTCGTTGCCGTGGATGGTGCCCGTGATCGGATGTCCGAGCGTGACGTCCTGCCACTCGCGGTCTTCTCCCAGGTTGTTTTCGTCGAGGAGCTGGTCCCAGGTCATCACGCGCTTGCGATCGATGTAGATGCGCGCGCTGATGTTGCTGCTCGCCAAGAGGTTCTCGGGCCCATCCGAGTAGACGCTGACCCTGCCGAGATACTCGCCGCTCGGCGCGGGCTTACGAAAGCGCACGGTGACGGAGGTGCGGCCGCCGTTGTTGAAGATGGCCGACACGGTCGCCTGGTAGAGCCCCGTCGACAGCTTCTGCACCGCCGCCGCATTGAGCGAGATGCCCACACTCGGATCGCCGCTGCCATAGATGGTGCCAAAGGGGCTCGCCAGCGTGATGAAGGCCTCTCCATCCTCCGGCGACACGAGACAATCCTTGGCGTCGGCCACGGACAGCTCGGTCAGGTCGGTACGGCACTTGTCGTCCTGCTTGACGGCGTACTCGACCTCGAGGCGATAGCCGAACACGACGTTGGGATTGTCGAACACCTGCTTCTTGCTGATCAAGTCCATGATCAAGAGCGGCAGCTCGTAGGCGTCGTTGAGAGGATCGAGCGTGGCCTCGGTGGTGGCAAACTGCACCGAGTACTTGGTGGGATCAAAGGGCTTGATGTCGCCGCCGCCCGTCTTGGGTCGCGGCAGGCAGGCGTTGGTCGGCCCGCAGAACCAATCGCTGCCCGGGCAGTCGAGGCTGCGGTAGCACTTGGGGGCGCACTGACCCAAGAAGCAGTGGGCGCCGTTGGGGCAGTCTTGGTCGACCTGGCACGTGTAGCCTTCGAGGCTGGACGCCACGCAACGACCGGTGTCGTAGTCGCAGGTTTTCATGCGACCCGAGCACTCGCGGTCGAGCGCTTGGTCGAAGGTGCCGCCGCCGCGGTTGACGATGTAGCCGCACTCACGCACGCACTTGTTGAGCTCGGGGTCGCAGTACAGGCCACGGCCACAGTCGGCATCCGCGTCGCAGTACACCTGGCCGTCGTCGCAGGTTTGGTTCACCGTGTCGCAGGGCGGCTCGTTGAGAAACGCGCGCACGCACAGGTCGACGTCGAAGATGTTGAAGCTGCCGCTCGCGTCCTGATCGAGCATGCGCGACAGGTTCTGCACCAGCGAGCATTGATCACGCCCGCTCAGATCGGGCGCGAGCCCCTCGAGGAAGTGGTAGATGCAGGAGTCGAGCAGGTTCAAGTCCATGGAGAACTTGGAGGCCTGACAAAAGTACGTCTCACCGCCCCCGAGCCCGGGCGTGGTGCCCTGCACGCACGTCTCGCCCATGGAGCACTGCGACGGATCGGCGCTTCCCGCGCTGGCACAGGGGATCTGACACGTGCCGCCCCCCGCCCCCTCGACGCATACCTTCGCCGCGCTGTTGCCCGCGCAATCGGCGGAGCTGCGGCACGGTGCGCCCTGACCGAACGAGCACTGGGCCTGGGCCTCGACGCGCTGCGTGGACAACGCGAGCACGCCGAACACGAGCGGTGCGAGAAGCCAAGCGCGGCTGCGCGAGCGGGATCTGGGGGAGAGGTGGCGGGTCATGGCTCAGCTCGCAATCGGACGAAAGACAGAAGATCAGAGGGTGATGGGGTCGCCGACGATGAGGCCCTCGGCAGCCTCGGCGGGCGCGAGGATGGGGTCGTCAGTGAGGATCTCGATCGTCATGGGGCCGTCGCCGGTCGGCTCGAAGACAGCCTCGAAGAGCTCGCCTGAGCCGATGGTGTTGACGTTGGACGAGGAAAAAATGACGAAGCGGGCGCCGTCGCTGGTGGGTTGGGCGCGCAGGTCCTTGCCTGCCTGCGTGATCGCGGCGGAAGGGGCTGCGGAGATAAACCGCGCGTTCGATGCCTTCAGGCGAACGTCCGCGATGCGCGGATGCTCGGACCCGGCCACGAGCCCAACGCTTACCTTGGTGGGCGAAGTCTTGCTCACGCGCAGGAATGGTGCGCCGTCGTCGGGCACCTCGTTCTGCACTGTGCTCACGTTCGAAGTTTCATCCGAAGACGAAGAAGTGCAGCTGGCAGCACCAAATGGAACCATCGCCAGCATGGCAAGTGTATGGAGCAGTCGCATCTGTTACCCCTACTCGAGATCAGCTTGGAGGTTCAAAGTGTGCTGCTCGTATAAGTCAGCTGACAGCCGCTAAAGTGCGCGTAGTTGCTTTGATTGACCCTCAGCGTGACACCCAGTGTATACCCTGTGCCGTCGGCTACTGTGACGCTGCCGTTTGGTACAGAGCCGCTCACAGTTTGGAACGTGGAGGGTAGTCCAAAGCTGCACGACGGGGCGGGCGGTATGCTCCTCTCAGGAATCGCGACAACTGTGCTGATATCGCTCGAGCCGCTGAAAGGACTGAGCACGAGGCTCGCGGCAAGCGTCAAGGTTGAAGACGTACAAGTGCTTGCAACGCACTTGATCCCCCGGATCACGCTGTTCCGCGGCAGGTCGATCGACGCATAGAGCGTAGTGGTCCCGGGGTTCAGTTTCATGTGTCCGTTGCTCCCCCCCAAGCTGCCGCCCGCGAACTGCGTGGGACCGATGCGATACTCGCGCATGACGGTGCTGCTGACGTAGCGCGCGTCCGCGTTCGCCTGAGTGATGCCATTGTCGTTGTCGTTTTGGCACGCCCACGTGCTGTTGCTCCACTTGGCAATCTGGCCATTCGTGCACAACAGCCCGCCGAGCGAGGTCAATCCGCGAGGCACGCCGAACAGATCCCTCCATCCGTGACTGTCTAAATCCGCATGGAACACCAACTCGTTGTTGCTGCTGTTGAACTTGAGGACCTGACCATTGGCGCAGCCGGTGCTGTTGAGGCTTATCTGTCCGCCTGTCACTGCGATTCCCGCGCCGGAGCCATAGATGGTGTTCAGGTCGGAGCCACAGCTCCAGCCACTTCCGTTCCACTTCGGGACCTGTCCGCTCCCGCACACGAGCCCGCCGAGCGAGGTCAGTCCGCTTGGCACCCCGTCGATCTCACTCCATCCATGCCTGTGACCCGCCGCAGGGAACACCACGCCGTTGGGAAACTGGGGGGCCGTGCGAAAGATCACTTGGCCCGATTCCGTCACCTCGAAGCCCGTGGTGCTGCCGTTGCCGGCTACCAGTCGCCCCGTCACAGTTGCTGTTCTCGCTTCCAGCGAGTCCGTTGTGGTCTCTCCTGTGACGTTCACGGACCCGGCCTCAGCTTGGCCGGCGGTTCGGAATGAGCCTGCCGACACTTCGCCGGTCGCGGACACGGTCACCGCTGTCACCGAACTGTCTGCTTTGATCTGCTCGCCGCGCACCACGCCGTGCTCCGCCGTTACGTTGCCGGTGAGCGTCGCGTGGCGTGCCTCCAGGTCCTGCGAAAATAGGCCGTTTCGCGCCCGAACGTCGCCTGATGCCTTGAGGTCACCCGTGCCGCCCGTGCCCGAGATGTCGATGCTCCCAGCGACAGCGAGCGTCGCGCGGTACGTGCCATTCGTCGCGTCCATATCGCCGGTCACGTGGGCGTTGCGCAGCACATGCGCGTCCCGCCTTACCGTGAGGTCGGTTCGAAGCGTGCCATTCGTCGCGTCCATGTCGCCGGTTACGTGGGCGTTGCGCAGCACATGCGCGTCCCGCCTTACCGTGAGGTCGGTTCGAAGCGTGCCATTCGTCGCGTCCATGTCGCCGGTTACGTGGGCGTTGCGCGCGACGCGGAGGTCTTGCCCGACGTCGGCGTCTCGACCGACGTGGGTATCGCGGACAACGCGGACATCCTGGCCCACATCGAGATCACGGCCGACTTGACCGTCCCTGCCGACGTCCAGATCGTTCCGGATGGTGCCATTTTCTGCATCCACATCCCCGACGATGTGGGTGTTCCCGTCTACCTCGAGATAGCCCTGCATCGACTCGGTGCCGACGTACACGGCATTGGAGAAGTAGCTGCTCGCCGCCTGCACGT
>CAYNOM010000366.1:0-6596 GCA_964398415.1 uncultured Polyangiales bacterium
CGGCCCTTCAGATAGGCGAACGTGGTCTCGTCGGGGTTCACGTAGCCGACGCGCGCGCCGCCTTCGATCGACATGTTGCACAGCGTCATGCGCTCTTCCATCGACATCGCGGCCACCGTGGAGCCCGCGTATTCGTAGGCGTAGGCCGTGCCGCCGTTGACGCCGAGCGTGCGGATGACGTGGAGGATCACGTCCTTGGCGTACACGCCCGCCCCGAGCTTTCCGTCGATTTCGATGCGCCGCACCTTGAGCTTGGCCATCGCGAGCGTCTGGGTCGACAGCACGTCACGCACCTGGCTCGTGCCGATGCCAAAGGCCACGGCGCCGAGCGCGCCGTGCGTGGAGGTGTGCGAATCGCCGCAGCAGATCGTCATGCCCGGCTGGGTGAGCCCCTGCTCCGGACCCACCACGTGCACGATGCCTTGCCGGCCGCTGTTCTCGTCGAAGTACTGAATCCCGAACTGCTTGCAGCTCTCGGTGAGCGCGACCGTCATCTGCTCGGCGAGATCGTCCTTGAAGGGACGCAGCCGCGTGTCGGTGGGGATGATGTGATCGACCGTGGCAAACGTGCGCGACGGATAGGCCACTTTGAGGTTGAGGTCGCGCATCATGCCGAAGGCCTGGGGCGTCGTGACCTCGTGGATCAGGTGCAGGCCGATGAACAGCTGGCTGCGCCCATCCGGGAGTGTCCGCACCGTGTGCGCGTCCCATACCTTCTCAAACAGACTGCGTCCCATGTCGCTCACCCCTCGCTTTCCTGTGCCGAGTGACCCTATCGCCTTCTCATTCATCGAGCCAATGAAAGATTTTCACCGCTTTCATTCGCTGCGATAATGAATGGCATGTCTCCCGAGCTGCGCGACATCCGCTACTTTGCTGCCGTGGTCGAGCACGGCTCGCTCACGCGTGCGGCGAGCGCGCTTCGCGTGTCCCAGCCGACGCTCACCCATGCCATCGCGCGCCTCGAGGAACAGCTCGAGGGGGCCGTGTGGCAGAGGCTTCGAAATCGTCGCGCGGGGGTGGTGCCGACCGAGCTCGGACGCCGGGTGCTCGAGCGCGGCAGGCGCGCTGTGTCGGAGCTCGATGCCCTGGCCCAGGATGCGGCGCTTCTGCGTGGTCTCGGCGCGGGCGAGCTGCGCGTGGGCACGATCCAGTCGCTCGCGTCCACGCTCCTGCCCCTGTGGGTGTCGCGCTATTCGTCCGAGCATCCAGGCATCCGGCTCGACCTGCCGCTCGTGACCTCCGCAGAGGCGGCCGGGCTCGTACGCGAGGGCCGAATCGATGCCGCGCTCGTCGTGGCGGCGCAGAGCGAGGCGGGCCTCACGCGCATGCGCTGCGCCGAGCAGGAGGTCGTCGCCGTGGTGCGTGCCGATCATCCGCTCGCGAAGTCTCGCTGTATCGAGCTCTCGGCCCTGTCTGGAGAGCACTTCGTGCTGGTGCCCGCCCAGCGCTTCGCAGCGGTCGATCTCGAGGCGGTGTGTCTGAAGGCGGGCTTTGCACCACGGGTGCGTTGCCGCATCGCCTCCATCGGCGGCGTGTGCGCCTTGGTGCGCGCCGGGGTGGGCGTGTCGCTGCTGCCGCAGGGCTCGGTGCCGCCCGGCGATAGCGGCCTGTGCGAGCTGCGTCTCGCACGCCATGCGCCGCGCCGTGCCGTGCACCTCTTGTATCGGGACGACGATCACCCGAGCCCCGCGCTCTCGGCATGGCTCAAGGTGGGCCGCGCGGTGGTGGGCCACGCGGGTAAGGGGCGGTAGGGCACGAGGGCCCCTGAGGGCGCGGTCCTCAGAAGCGCGTCGTGACCGTCAGCGTGTCGTCCGACCAGCCGATCTGCGCCGCGCCTGCGTTCGGCGTGGCCTTCGTACGGAGGAGCCAGAGGGTCCCGGCCACGAGGAGGCCGAGCGCGCTCCCGCTGGCGGCGAGCGTGATGCCGCGCGCTGTATTGCGCTCGCGAACGACGACGGAGCGATTGTCGCAAGGGGGTACGCGTGCGTCGCAGCGGTCGATGGCTTGCGTACGTGCGCGCCACCACACGCCGCTGCCCACCGCGCCGGCTGCGAGTGCCCCTCCGAGGCTGAGCAGTAGGCGCGGGCCACCGAGCGAGGAAGACAGGGGGGGCGTCGGTGCGGTCGTAGGCTCGTTCGCGCTCTGATGGCGAGGTGGCTCGGGCGCCACCTCGGATGTCGCTGTAACGCTCGGGGTCGGGCTCGCTTCCGCCCTCGGCAGGGGCGGCTCAGGCTCCGTCACAGCGGCTTGCGCGGCCAGCTTTCGCAGTACGCGCGAGCGCTCGATCATCGCCGGATGCTGCGCAGGATCGGCCATCCGGTCGAAGCGGTCGAGTGTGCGAAGAGCATCGCGCCCGCGCCCGAGCTTGACCTCGGCCACCGCGAGATTCAGGAGTGTGGCGGCCTTTTCTGCGAGAGCGAGTGAGCTCTCGAAGTAGTCGCGCGCTTCGGCCCATCGCTCATCGCCGCTTGCAGCGACGCCGGCATCGAAGAGCTCGCGCGCCTCCTCGAGGGCATCGGCCAGCGCAGGCATCGGGAAGCTGGCGAGAACGGCCGTCCAGAGAAGCGGCACCGCTAGGAATGCCAACCGAGCCTGAGAGGTGAGCCGCATCGAGGTGCGCACTGTATCACTCGACACCCGCGCTTTGCTCAGCGCCAATCAGCCTCCACATGAAACGGATTCGGTGCGGCGTCTGCATTCGCCGTAGATGGCGCATCGGTCGTCCGCTCGGGCGTGCTCGCGCTCGGCTGTTGCCGCCGCGTAGCTCGCTTCGAGCGCACGCGCCGTGCTGGGGCCTCGGGGGCGGTCGACGGCGCGGGAGCCGTTTGCATGGGTGCGGGCGTGCTGAGCCCCGCCTTCGGGGCTTCGGCGTCCGCGTGTGCGGGCTCCATCGCGCGAGGCACCAACGGAAGGGCAGCCGGTGCAGCCCGCGGCAGCGCAGCCGGAACCGCTTCGACGCCAGCAGCCGGAGGGGAGGTTTCGCCTCTTCCCCCGAGCGCCCATGAGGCGCCGAGCAGCACGAGCGCGAATGCAAAGCCGCTCAGCAGCCAGACAGCCCGGGCGCGCTTTCCGTTAGGCGCCGATGCCTTCAGCGCAGATTTCGGGGTAGTGGCCAGCACGCCACCTTCGCGGGTCTCGCTCGTCGTCGATACGGGCGAGGTCCGAAGCGCGGCCGGCGCAGCAGGCGATTCGACGCTCACGGTGTGGGCGACCGATGCGTCCACGGTGCTCCACGCGTGGAAGTCGGGAAGGCCAACTGGATCAGGATCGGGCGGCAGGGCGATGCCGCTCCCGTGCGCGCTCGCGACGAGGCTTCGTGCGAGCTCTCGCATGCTGGTGTAGCGCATCCTCAGGTCGCGCCGCAGCGCACGTTCGATCGCATACGCAAACGACGGTGCCACGTGAGGAGCCACTTCGCGCAATGGCTGAATCTGTCCTGCGAGAACCTGTGCCGCGAGCGCGGCACGCTCTTCTCCCTTGAACGGAACGCGGCCGGCCAGGCACTCGTAGAGGACCACGCCCACCGACCAGACATCCGCGCCGAAGCCCACGGCGTCGCCGGCGGCTTGTTCTGGGGCGATGTACAGCGGCGTACCCACCACCATGCCGGAGCGAGTCAAACGTGGATCGGCGAGCGGGTGGGCGAGTCCAAAATCGAGCAGCTTGGGCTCGAGCGCCAGCCGTGCCCCCGTACGCAGGAAGATGTTCGATGGTTTGATGTCGCGATGAACGATTCCGGCGTCGTGAAGCGTCGCGAGCGCGCCGATGATGGGGAGAAGAAAGCGTAGCGTCTGCTCAGGCGAAAGCTGGCCTCGTTCACGAAGCATCTGATCGAGCGCCATGCCTTCGAGCAGCTCGAGGGCGAGGAACGGTGACCCGTCCTCGTCTAGCCCCATGTCGAGAACGTCGACGATGTTTGGATGACGCACCGCCGCAGCCGTCCGCGCTTCCACGAGGAATCTTTCGCGCAACGTGCGGAGCTCATCGCCATCGCGTCCGCTCCGCAGGAGCTTGAGCGCCACGCGACGCCGCGTGAGCGTGTGCTCCGCGGCATACAGCACTCCCATGCCTCCTTCGCCGAGCACGGAAAGCACACGATAGCGTCCACCGATGACGCTTCCGATGGGGCTTTGGAGAGTGGGTACGACCATGGGGAGGCGTCTCGGAGAGGGGAACGCTGACTTCTTATGGGGCGAAAGCTCGAACGAGCGTCGGACGGGTCAGAAAGTAAGGAGCATCGCCTCCGATGGTGCGATTATGGTTGGATCCCCAGCACTTGAACCCGTCTCGGTCGGCGGCACACGTCGCAGCTCCAGTGTCGAAGGTTCGCACAGGAGGGAAGATGCCTGCAACGCGCGTGATCGTCTGGGTTCGCTGACTGTCGCCCGTTCCCACTTGGCCGTCGTCGTTGCTGCCCCAGCACGCGAGGCCTTCTGGATCGCTCGCGCAGAAGGTCGCGAAGCCTCCGCCCGCAATTTCGGTGAAATCGGTGTCGCTTGAGCGTTGCGTGGCCGCGCCTTGGAGCACCCAGCACCAAATGTCGCCGCTTTCGGTCAGCGCGCAGGCTTCGTAAGTGGCCACCGCCACGCGGGTGATCGGCGCATGCTCCGCCGCGCCCGGTGCGAGATTGGGCACGTACGTCGGCACTTGAGTCGTGATGCCGTCGTCCGTCCTGCCCCAGCACTTGACGCCGCCGTCGACGACGGCGCAGGTGCGTGCCTCGCCGCAGTCGATGGCACTCGCCTTCTCCGTGCCCTCCGCGAGCACGGCAAAGCGGGAGCTACTCTGCGCGGCGCTGTCGCCGAGCTGTCCTTCGTCATCGCGACCCCAGCAATACACGCCGGGACTTTCGCCAGTCACCCGAGCGCAGGCGTGCGACACGCCTACGCAGACTTCCACGGGGACCGCGCCCTGGGGCAGAGCGATCACGCTCGCCTGCTCATCGTAGCCACCGAAGAAATCGGGGCCCCAGCACTTCACGGAGCTCGCGTCATCGATCACGCACGAGCGCTGGCCGTCTGTGCTTGCGAGACTCTTCGTGCGCCCGCTTTCGCCCCCGTCGATGCCGAGCACGGGGCGTGGCACATCACTTGGAGTTGACGCTTCCGCATCACCCACGCCGAGGGCGCCGAGATGGTTCTCGCCCCAACAACGGGCCTGATTCGCGACCACCACACACGACTGACTGGCGCCCAAGGCAACGTCGGAAACGCTCTGGCCGGCGAGGCTCGAGACGAGCGTGGGAGCCAAGTAGCGGCGCAGGTCCGTGGAGACCGCGAGCTCACCCCGCGCATTGCCGCCCCAGCAGTAGATGAGCCCCCGTGCGATGGCGCAGGTCGTGCCGGGGCCCGGAGATAGCGCAGTGATCGGCGTTGGGAGATCCAATGGAATGACTCCGGGCGCTGAGCGGCCCGCACGATCGCCCGCGCCAAGCTCTCCGAGACTGTTCTCTCCCCAACAGCGCGGTTGTCCCGCCAAGAGCGCGCAGGCGTGGCCGTATCCCATTTCGAGCATTTCCACGTCCGCGTCGAGACCTGTCGCGGTGGTGGGCCGAAGCACCCGATTGCCCCAACACTTCGCGGCGCCATCCACCAGGGCGCAGGTGCTGTAGTAGCCGGCACGGAGGGCGGTCGCCGGTCCTCCGAGACCCGGCACATCGGCGGCCAGCGCGCGGCCACTCGTCGTGTCGTCGCCGAGCTGGCCTTGCTGGTTGTTTCCCCAGCAGCGCACGTTGCCGTTCGTGAGCCGCGCGCAATGATGAAGCGCGCCGGTCGCGATCTCCGCGACGCCCGTTTCGAGGCCGGCGATCGGCTCTGGGTTCTCCCCGAACGACTCACCGCCCCAGCAGTACACGCCGCCGTTCTTGACGGCGCACGTGTGGTCGTAGAAAGCCGAAAGCGACGTCACCCCGGCGCCCGGGCCCATGTCTTGGACCGTCACGATCGGACTCGGTCCGCCGAGCGCGCCCGCGTTGCCGAGCAGGCCGGGTCGGCCCCAGCAGCGCGCCGAATCTCCGACCAACACGCACGCTTGTCGCCAACCCGCCACGAGCGAGTGCACGTCGCCCCCTGCAAGCTCAGGGATGCGCGTGGGCTGCGCAACGATGCGGAACCCGCGCGTGTCGGCGGGCTGACGCGCCACTTCGCGATCGCCCCAGCACCATACGCTTCCGTCATCGAGCAACGCACAACCGAAGCTTTCGCCATTGGCGAGCTCCTTGGCCGCCCGGCGCACCTGCACGTCGGCGGCGCCCAGCAGCGCGCCGCGGCGCACAACCGTCAGAGAAACGTCCGCGACGGCCTTCGAGGCCGGAAGGGAAGGTTGCCAATAAACGGTTGCGGTCGGCCCGACGTCGATCCCGGGGTCCGTCGGCAGGCCCTGGCCGCTGCAATCGGAAGTGAGATGAAAGGTACCCGTCGCCTCGCCCGTCACCGCGACCCGCGCAGCCACCGTTTCGTGGCCGGATTCCGCGGTGATCGAGACCGCCGTGCAGTATCCGGTCGCGATGACCTCGTCCACCTCGATCACGGCGGCCCGTGGAGCGTCGTCGTCAGGCGGTCCGGCGTCGTCGTCAGGCGGTCCGGCGTCGTCGT
>CAYNOM010000367.1:0-6589 GCA_964398415.1 uncultured Polyangiales bacterium
GGTGGCGGTGATGGCGAGAGTCAGGCTCAGAAGGCCCACGGCGACGAAGGGCGAGCTCTCGCTCAGCGAGTCGAAGAGCCTTCCGCCCGCGATCGCAGCGACGAGGGTGCCGACGGCTCCACAGAAGCCAAAGCCTCCCATCACCGAGCCGCGCGTCGCATCGGGGGCGACCTTGGCCACGTAGGCTTGGCTGCCGAGCAGCGACGAGATCTGTCCGACGCCGATGGCGCAGGCGCCGGCGATCATGCCGCCGCTCAAGGGGTCTTTCACCAGCGCCACGAGCACGTAACCCGTGCCCGAGATGAACAGAGAGATGGCGAGCGCCACCGCGGGGGGCTTGCGATCGAAGAGAATGGCGATGAACGCGCCCGTGACCCATGCGGCGCTCTGCGCGATGCCGAACATCATGCCGGCCTTGGCGGCGGCTTCGGTGGCGGTCATGCCCGCGTGGAGGGCGGCCTTGTTGACCCACAGCGTGAGGAACATGAGCACGACCATGTCGCAGCGCGACACGAAGCCCGCGAAGTAGGCGAGCAGCACGTTTGGATCTCTGACCGCGCGGGTGGCCTCGAGCGCGAGCTCCTTGAGCGGTGGCGCGACGTCGTGCAGCACGGGCTTTCTCGCGCTGAGCCCGACGCTGAGCAGCACCGTCGCGAATACCGCGATCAAGGCGGCCACCAAGAACGTCCCCTGAAGGGCGCGCATCGAGGTGAGGCCCGAGGCTTCGAACCAGCCGGGCATGCGCGCGAGCACGAGCGCACCCAGGATCGCGCCGAGACCGACGATGATGCCCATGACCGCGATCGCTTTGCCGCGGTCTTCGGGGTGGGTGTAGTCGGCGACGACCGTGCTCATCATCGTGCCCGTACCGGCGTGACCCAGCGCGCTCGCCATCGATGCGGCGATCAGCATGCCCCAGCTCGACACGGTGCACATGTAGAACAGAACGAGCGCGTGGATCAGAAACGCGCCTGCATACACGGTGCGCCGTCCCAGTCGATCGGAGAGCACGCCCGCGAGAAACACAGCGGGCAAGAGCACGATCTCGTTGTAGAGCGTGAGCCGACCCTGGCGCGTGCCTTGCTCTGCGAGAGGGACGTCGGCAAACGACGTGAGCACCGCGGGCTGCAGCGACGAGGCGAGCGACACGAGCAGAAGCCCGAGGAACGCTCCGCAGAAGTACACGATCACGTTGGTGCGTGTGATGCCTTCAGCGCGCCTGAATTTGAGGCCCTGCGGTTTTGGTGGTGGCAGGCTCGGATGGACGGAAGCGAGTGCGGGCGCGGTCACGGAGCGAGGGTATCACGGGCCTTCTTCGAGCAGCACGTGCCCCTCGGGGACCCAGCGCGGCGCTTCGTCGACCTGGCCGGCCGCGACCGCGAGGGTGTGTGCGACGAGCGATAGAAGGCCCGCGTGGTGCATCACGGCGTTGCCCTCGGGCTGCATGCCCGGCTGAAAGCCGAGCGACACCAGGTGGCGCGTGGTGTCGGGGTCGCGCGAGAGTAGGTGGATGGGCGTATCGAAGCTCGCGTTCTCCTCGGCGATCACCGGTGGCTGGTGGTCGCCCACGATGATCACGAGCGCATCCCGCTCGCGGCGGGACAGATAGTCGACGAGCACGTCCAGCTCGTAGTGGATGGCGCGTTCGAAGCCCTCGAGAAGCTCGCCCGTGAGCCGTCCCATGTAGGCGTCGCGTCCGTCGGCGAGGTGGGCGTAGCGTTTGAGCCTGCGGCCGACGATGGTGTGCGCCGCCTTCGTCTCGCTTTCTTTGGGCTGTGCGTCGCCCGTGGACAAGCTACGAAAGTCGGCGACCAGCTCGGGCACCTCGCGCCACGGAGCGTGCGAGGTGACGAGGTGCATGTCGACGAACACGGGGCCTTCGTGCTTTTCCAGGATCTCCTCGGCCAGGAAACCCAAGGTGAACTGATCGGGCACGATGCCCCAGCCGAAGGCGCGCCCCTTGTAGCGCACCTCGTCGAAGTGCACGCCCTCGTCGAAGCCGTAGTAGTTGACCACGTCGATGCCCGGCCGCTTTCGATCTGCGGCGGCGACGTTGATGCTGCGGTAGCCCTGCCCCTCGAGAAACGAGGTAAGGGTTACCATCTTGGGCACGTTGGCGATCAGGTGATGGAAGGCGGCTTCGTAGTGTACCGGTGTGCCCATGACGAGGGCGCCCTCGGCCATCCACGAGCGTCCTCCGCTCACGGGCGCGGTCGTGAAACCGCTGACGCTGTGCCAGCCGCGCGCGGCGAGCGTCGCCTCGGCCTCATCGAGACGCCGACGAATGGCGTCGTGGGTCCCCGCGTGCTCGAACAACAGCCGTCCGTAGCTCTCCACCAAGAACAACAGAACGTCCGGGCGGTGGGCGAGCTTCAGCGCGGAGAGCGATGCGTAGGGCGAGGCCTGAAGGTTCTTCTGGAGCGAGGTGTACGTGGCGTGCGAGCGCGCGAGGTTGTCGGCGAGCGCAGGCGTCATCCACTGCACGAGCGGCTTTTCGGTGAGGCCCAGCGCGTGGGATGCGCTCGCGACAAGCACGACGGGCCACAGCACCTGGGCCACCCGTACGGTGTTCCGTAGGCGCGTCTCCGAAAGCAGCTCGCGCACGTGGTCGAGCAAGCGCATGACGAGCCACGGCACGAGCACGAGCAGCGCGCACACGCCCGCCGTGATGGCGAGCGCGGTGGGGCTCCACAGGTCGCCCATCAACACCATCAGGTGACGCAGCATGAACAGCTGGTCGTAGAGCAGGGGCTCTTCGCGCATCAACAGCCTGAAGATCATGGCGTCGATGCGCACGAGCACGAGCAGCACTGCGAACAGCGCGAGGGCCACGCGCAGCACACGGCCCTTCGGCAGGTGGTAGCTGACGGCCCCCAGCGTCAACAGGGCCAAGAGCTCGCCGGTGGGCCGCACCGCGGACAGGCTCGGTCCACCTGGCCGCAGCACCGTGGGCAGCTCGAAAAGGAGCCAGAGGATCCCGAGACTCAGCCACGGCCCGCTGCTTCGGAGCACTCGTTTCGTGCGTTCGGGATCACCCATCGTCGTTTGGGACTTTCGCGGCTCGGGCGCAGTATACGCGAACCACCATCGCCGAACGTGCGGGTCTGCTAGAGTCCGACGTCAGCCGACGCCGAGCGCGTGAGGGCGGCGGAGGGGGGGCAGGCGAGGCGATGCAGCGGGTTTCGGAGCTGAGCAGCGTGCAGCAAATGCTCACGGCAGAGGATGCCTGGCAGCTGCTACGCCTTGCGGCGCGCGCCTCGCTCGATGCGGCCTGCCATGCCTTCACGAAGCGTGACGGGGAGTGGAGGGGCTCTCGGGTCGAGGCCGCCGACGTCGTGTTCGACGAGCGCTTCGAGCGCGGCTGGTCTGCACCGCTACGCGTCGAGCCCGAGGCCCGCCAGCTCCTCGATCTCCACGCGCCCCTGTGCGTGGGCGCGCGCGCGCGACAGCTCGTGGTGGGTCACCTCGGCCAGAGCCTCGACGGTCGCATCGCGACCCGCACGGGCTCGTCTCAGTTCATCACCGGCACCGAAGACCTCGTCCACACCCATCGGCTACGCGCCCTGTGCGACGCGGTGGTCGTGGGGGCGCGCACGGTCATTCACGACGATCCGCGCCTCACCACGCGCCTCGTCGCTGGCGAGCATCCGACGCGCGTGGTGCTCGATCCGCAGGGGCGCTTGTGCGCGGAGCACGGCGTGTTCTCGGATGGGGAGGCGTCGACCTTGCTCGTGATCTCCGAGGAGGCCCGTCCCGCGTCCGATTCGCTTGGACATGCCGAGATCGTACGCGTGCCAGGGCCCTTTCGGTACTTCGCGCTCGACGTCGTGCTGAAGGTGCTGCGCGAGCGGGGCCTCTTGCGCGTCTTCATCGAAGGCGGAGGCGTGACGGTGTCGCGTTTTCTCGCTGCGGGCTTGCTCGATCGCCTGCACGTGACGGTGGCACCGGTGATCTTGGGGTCGGGGCTGCCCGCGCTCGAGCTGCCGCCGATCGACGTGTTGGCGCAGGCGATGCGCGTCAACGCGCGTCACTTCTCGCTGGGCACCGACGTGCTGTTCGACTGCGACTTGCGCGCTGCGGTCCCCGTGAACGACCAGTAAAAGCCGCGCCCAAAGCTGTACAGAAGTAGCGCCGTGGCGAGCGCGGGGCCGATGCGCGAGAGCGCTCCGAGCTCGAGAAAGCCAAGGCCCAGGCCCGTCAGGGAGATGCCGAAGGCAAAGCGAGCGATCTGCGACTTCGGCGCTTCGCCGCGCGCCTCGAACATGGCCACAGACAGCACGTAGGCGTAGCGCAGAAGGCCAGAGATCAACACCCAGGGCGGTGCGTCGCCGCGCAGCATCAGCAGCAGGCACACGCTCATCACGAGCAGGGCGTCGCACTCCATGTCGAGTCGCCCCCCCACGAGCGAGCTGCTGTTCGTGGCGCGCGCCAGGCCGCCGTCCACGCCATCGAGCATGAAGACGATGAGCACGAAGAGGGCGAGCTGCTCGCCCGGCAGCGCTCGACCGAAGACGGTGAGGCTCGCGGTGATGAGGACGCGTGACCACGTGACGAGCGTGGGATACGGCGTGCGCGGTCTGTCCAAGGGCCACAGCCGAGCCGTCAGGTACGCGAGGCTCAGGATCACGGTGACACCGAGAATCTGCGGCAAATCGAGCGCGATTCCGAGCGCGACGGCGACGACGATGCCCGGCGCGATGTGGAGCGAGATGCGCTCGGCGTGGGCTTCGCGGTCGGCCACGCTCGGATCAATCGACATGCATGCCTCTTTGGTCGCTCACGTGCGCCCCAGCCACACCACGAAACCTGGCAAGCTCGCGACGAGGCCGACCACTCCATACACGACGCTGATGGCCACGCCACGCGCCGGGTCGAGGGACAGCGACGCGAATAGCGCTGCGGTGGCGGCCTCGCGGATGCCCCAGCCCGCGAAGGCGACGGGCAGGCTGGTTGCTGCGAGCACCAGGGGCCCAACCCGTGCGAACTCCATCGGCGACAGGGCCACACCCGAGGCGCGCGCAGCGCAGTAGAACATCGCCAGGCAGCCGAGCACCACCCCGACCGAGCAGGCGAGTTGCATGGCGAGCGCCCCCCTTTCGAGCAGCGCCTGGGAGGCTTCCTTCAGCCACAGTCGAACACGCAGGCCCAGACCGCCGTCTGGGCGCGCGCGCACCAAGAACACCGCGGTGCCGAGCGTGAGGGAGAAAGAAAGGGCGACCGCCACGACGTGACCGAGATCGAGCACGTAGATCCAGGCCGGCGCGCTCGCGAGCACCACGAGGAGCAACGCGAGCTGTCCGGAGATGCGGTCGAACAACACCCCGCGCAGCGCGCGTCCGTAGCCCTCCGTGCCCTGCGCGATGTGCTTGCCGTGGCGTGACAGGCGCGTGAGGTCCCCCGCCAGGGCGAGCGGCAAAAGCTGATTGAGCAGGGTCGACAGGTAGTACTCGGCGAGCGCGTGTCGAAAGGAGATGGGCGCGCCGAGTCGACGCGTCGTGAAGCTCCAGCGCAGCGCTGAGACGCCGATCACGGGGATCGACAGCGCGAGCGCAAGCAGGATCCAGGCGAGCTCGAGCTCCCCCGGCGAGGGCAAGTCGACGCCGCCCACGCTGCGCGCGGTGAGCCACAGCAGCAAGACGGTGAAGAGCAGCTTGAGGACGCTCTTGATCCGCGGCGACCTCAGCACGCGCATCGCGAGGGCGCTCACGATGGGCTGACTGCACCTTCGTAGGCGGCCCACGCCACGTGCGACTCGTGTAACGTGACCTTCATCGCGGCCAGGCCGTCCGAGCCAGAGCCGAGCTCGCCGCGTTGGATGCGCGTGAGCATGCGCTCGAAGATCCACTTCGAGAGAAACTCGGTGGTGGTGTTGATGCCGACGAGCTCGGGCACCTCGTCGAGATTGCGATAGCTCAGCTCCTCGAGGATCGCGTGCAGCGACGCGGAGGCGCGGCCGATGTCGACGACGACGCCGTTGGGATCGAGCTCCTTGCGCCTCAGCTCGACGTCGACGACGTAGGTGGCGCCGTGCAAGCGCTGGGCAGGGCCAAACAACTCGCCGCGGAAGCTGTGGGCGATCATCACGTGGTCACGAACAGAGACGCTGAACATGGCGGGAGAGTAGCCAATGTCGCATGTCGGTGCGAGCGCGCATCATGCGTAGCGAATGCGGTGGCACAGGCCGCGGTAGCTCGGCGCAAACAGTTCGGGCAGGGCGGCGGGGAGATCTTCGAAGTGGCACTCGCTGGTGATCAACGCGTCGAGCGTGGGGTCGCGTAGCAACGAGAGCGCGAGGGCGAGGCGTCGACGGTACGTCCAGCGCGGGCGCTGGCGCGGGGGCAGGCTTCCCACCTGTGACGAGCGCAGGGTGAGGCGCTTGACGTGGAAGCCCTCTCCGAGCGGCGCGCTCACTGGCTGATCACCGTACCAACTCAGCTCGACCACCCGCGCTTCGTGCCCCGCCGCAGCGAGCGCCGTGGGCAGCCCCGCGGGGTGTCCGCTCGCGTGAAACACGACGTCGCAGTCCTCGGGGCAGCGCGCGCTGTCGGCGAAGTCGACGCCTAGCGCGTGCGCGATGCGCGCCCTTTCG
>CAYNOM010000368.1:0-6577 GCA_964398415.1 uncultured Polyangiales bacterium
ACACGACCAGGGGCCTCTCGGGGCCGCGATGACGGCTGAGCATGTGCGCGCCGAGCAGAAGCCCGACTTCGTCGCCACTCAGCACCTGCAACACGCCCGCCTGGTCGCGCGCTGCGACCGCGAGCCGGTCGGCATCCGGATCGTGGGCGAGCACGAGATCCGAGTCCCGCTCTTCGGCGAGGGCGAGCACGAGCGAAAGCGCAGGGGCGTGCTCGGGGTTCGGGCTCGAAAGCCCCCCGAAGTCGGCCCTCGGCTCGCGTTGAGATGCGACCTCGACGAGCTCGCGCACGGGGCGGCGTGCGAAAAGGGCGTGGGTGATGGGGCTGCCGACGCCGCACATCGCGGTGTACGCCACCGACACGTTCCGTGGTGCTTCACGCGGGCCGAGCAGGCCCTCGATGGCGTCGAGATAGGCCTGTTCGGTGTCACTGCCGAGGCTCGTCAGCCTGCCTGTGCGCCGCGCCTCCTCGAGGCTCGTGCGGGGAGCGTCATCTGCGTCGACGACAGCGCGCATGCGGCGCGCGATCTCGGCATCGTGGGGCGAGACGATCTGCACGCCGCCGCGGAAGTAGACCTTCACGCCGTTGTCGGTCCTCGGGTTGTGACTCGCGGTGACCATGATGCCCGCGACCGCGTCGTTGACGCGTGTGGCGAAGGCGAGGAGCGGCGTCGGTGACGGACGCTCGAACATGCGCACACGAAATCCTCGCGCAAGCGCCACCTCGGCTGCCGCTTCGCCAAAGGCATCGCTGTGCATGCGCCCGTCGTAGGCGACGCAAAACCCGCGTTCGGCCGCGTCCTCGAAGCAGGTTTTCAGGTAGTCGCAAAGGGCGAGGGTCAGGCTGCGCACGGTCGTCGCGTTCATGCAGAACGGGCCCTCGCCCAGCGGTGCACGGATGCCAGCGGTGCCGAAATCGAGCTTGGTCACGGGTCGATCCTGTCAGAGCACGCGGTTGTCGTCGGGCACCTCGATGCCCGCCATCGCGAGCAGCCGCAGCGCGTTGCTGGTGCGTACGGGGCCCTGTCGCAGCTTGTAGTCGAAGCGCATCTCCCCGTTTTCGTACACGTCCGTGAAGTGCTGATTGTGTACGCGCCCCGGATGAGCCTGCTCGAGATCGGAGAGGGCCACATCGTGGGTGGCGACCACGCCGAGCGCATTTCGCGCGATCAGGTGCTCGAGCACCGCGCGGGCGCCGAGCTGTCGCGCCCTTGCATTCGTCCCGCGGAGCAGCTCATCGAGCAGAAACAACGCCGGTGGATCGCGGTCGAGCTCGGCCACGATGCTCTTCAGTTTCGTGAGCTCGGCGTGGAAGTAGCTCGCTCCGCGCTGCAGGGAGTCGTCGATGCGCATGCTCGCGCGCAGGCGCACGAGGGGCAGCTTCATCGCCCGTGCGCACACGGGGCCGCCCGCGAGACCGAGGGCCACGTTGAGGCCGAGGGCTCGAAGCAACGTGCTCTTGCCCGCCATGTTGGAGCCCGTGATCAGCATCGCGCAGCCCGGGCCCCCGATGTGCACGTCGTTCGGCACGCGCGTGCGCGGATCGAGCAGTGGATGCGCCAGGGCCTCGGCGTGGATGCCCTCGCTCGCCTCGACGATCTCGGGCAGCGTGGTGCCCTGATCGCCGTGGTGCAGCGTCGACAGCGAGCACAGCATCTCGAGCTCACCGACGGCGCTGAACCAGCGCTCCACCTCGGGCCCCACGTGCGACACCCAACGCTCGATGCGCTCGAGGCAGAAGAAGTCCCACAGGGTCAGCACGTTGAGCACGAGATACACGGGCCCCTGGGTGCGCAGCTGCGCGAAGCCCTCGTAGCGCCGCAGGCGCGCCATCTGCGTGGATGGCAGCTGCCCTTCGATCTCGAGCTGTGATTGAAGCGCGATGAGGTGCGGGCTCGTGAAACGATGCTGCTCGAGCAGTCGCAGCATGCCCTCATAGGCCTCCGCGAAGCCGAGGCGCGCGGTGACCACGTTGAGCACGCGCTGGACGTCGTCGGCCGTCGTCCACAGCACGAAGCCCTGCGCGGCGATGCCGAGCCAATACAGCGAGCCTGGCACCACCGAGAGCTCGCCCAGCACGAACAGGGTCAACGTGGTGGCGGGAAGGGCCCACATCGCGATGCGCAGCCAGGGCCTTCGCGCGAGCACCTTGGGCATGGACACGAGCGCCATGAACGGTGCGTGGTCGAGCTTGGCGCGCTGCTTGCGTCCGAGCGTGCCGAGCACCTCGAGCTCTTCGCGCAGCTCGTGCGCCGCGGCAAGCTCGAGCACGGCCTCTTGGCGCGCGCGGATCGTGTCCGCATCGCTCGCCCGCGACAGGGCTTCGGCGAGGCGTGTCGCTCCCTCGTGGGTGTGGGAGACGTCGATGCGCTGAAACAGCGAGCCGGGGCCGACGAGGTCGATGTCGCGGGCGTAGGGGTGATCGCGCTCGAGGTACGCGGCGCCGTCATCATCGAGGGTGGTGAGCTCGCCCTTCAAGCGCAACAGATGACGTTCGTGCACGGCCCTGCGTGCGGCGCAGGCGTCGCGCGCTTGCAGCACGCGCGCGTGGACCACGACTGCCCCGAAGAAGGTGAATGCGAGTGCCGCAGCCGCGAAGCTCGCCCAGCCCACACCCTCGAAGACGCCCGCGTAGCCAGCCACGCAGGCCGACACGAAGGACACGAGCCGCAAGAGGGAGATGCGGTCGGCGCGACCCTCGAGGGCGCGGATGAGCGCGTTCGTGCTTGCGATGCGCGCGAGGTGACGTTCGAGAGGGGATGATGTGGCCGAGCTCACCCGCGGGTCATAGCGCAGGTGAACGCTGGATTCCCGGGGGGAATCGCGGGGCGGGGTCGTGCGTTCTGGCCACAGCAACGATGGCAGCTACTATGAAGACGAGAGCGACGTACGACCGCGCGGCGGTCGGCCCGACAGCCCGGATCATGAATCAAGCACAGGCCACCGTGTTGCGTCGGACGTTGCTCACGCTGAGCGCGCTGTTGTTCGTGGTTGGAGCCTACTGGATCGGCCGCGCATTCATCGTCGACGGGCAGCTTCGTTTCGGCAATCCGGTTGCGGGCGACACCATCGGCGGCATGCCCGTCGACGGGCGCGACGCCCAGCCGCGGCGCGTGCGGGCCGAGATTACGCGCGTGCGCGGCGCGGCCGTGGTGCGGGCCGGTGACAAGTGTGAGTTTCTCGTGGAGCGTCGCCCGCTCGACAATGGCTCGTTCTACTGCAACGCGCAGGTCGTGTGCGGCGGCAAGCTGATCTATGGCGGCCCGGAGCGCGGCTTCTTCGCGTGCGCTCTGTACGAGGAGCCGCGTCGCGACGTCGTCGGCAGTGATCCGAGCACCACCAGCGCAGACCACGACGCTGCGCTGCACCTCGACACCCAGGCCGGCGTGCTCCGCGTGTGGGACGATGCGCGGGGTGCGCTCGGCGCTTTCGAGATCGAAGCGGACGTGCTCGACGTGCAATGACGAGCACGTTGCGCGGTCGGCACGCGATCAAGGGGCGCCCACGAGCGCCTCGATGTGCTCGGGAAGCTTGGGCAGTGCGGCCGTCAAGACCTCGGGGCCCGCCGCGGTGACGAGCACGTCGTCTTCGATGCGGATGCCGCGCACATCCGCGAAGGCGGCCAGACGATCCCTGCGCAGGGCCTTCGCGCTGAGGCCGACGCGCTCGGGGTCTGCGAGCAACGACGGAACCTGGTAGAACCCAGGCTCGATGGTGACCGCCATGCCGGGCGCGAGATCGCGATCGAGGCGCAGGTACGAGAGGCCGAACTGGGGGCTGCGGCTGCGCCCACGCGCGTAGCCCGCGCGGTCGCCCAGATCTTCCATGTCGTGCACGTCGAGCCCGAGCAGATGTCCGATGCCGTGGGGGAAGAACAGCGCGTGGATGCCGTCCTCGACCAGCGCATCCACCTGTCCCTCCAGGATGCCCAGGTCGACCAGGCCCTGCGTGATGCGGCGACAGGCCGCAAGGTGCACGTCGCGGTAGCGCGTGCCCGGACGGCACAGGGCGATGGCGTCGCCTTGGGCCTCGAGCACGACTTGGTAAAGGTCGCGCTGCGTCGCGGAGAAGCGGCCCGACACGGGCCACGTGCGGGTGATGTCGCCGGCGTAGCCTTCGGGCGTCTCGGCGCCCACGTCGGCGAGCAAGAGGTCGCCCGACCGAAGCGTGTGATGGTGCGCGTGGTTGTGCAGCACCTCGCCGTGCACGGTGACGATGGAGCCATAGGCGGTGCCGCAGCCGTCGCGGGAGAGCGAGCTCTCCATGGCGGAGCACACGTGCTGCTCGCGCAGGCCCGGTCGCGTGGCAGCGAGGCCGCTCAGATGGGCGCGTACGCTGGCTCGCGCGGCGCGCCTCAGGCCTTCGATGGCGGCACCATCGTGCATGAGTCGGCTCTGCACGAGGGCATTGGCGAGCGGGATGTCGAGCTCTTCCTTGCCGAGCAGCTCCGGATCGCGGCTGAGCGCGCGTGCGCGCAGCCCGGCCTCACCGATGTCGAAGGGGGGCAGGGTGGCCGGCTTCTGTCCTTGGAGCAGCGACGAAAGCTCGCGAGCGTCGGAGACGGGAACGCCAAGGGCCGCTGAGAGCTCCTCTCGCGTGGGCGTGGGGCCGTGCCACAGGTCGTCGTCTGCTGCGGCCTCCTGGGTGAGCAGCACCCAACGCGCGCCGTCCCACAAGAGGCACGCGCCCTCGATCCCGGTGCCCACGAGGTGCAGAAAGTGGCTCGAGGCCCGGAAGGGGTAGGGGTTGTGGAGGTAGTTGCGAGGTCGTGCGCTGCCGGCGAAGACGACGGCGGGCTGGCGGCTCAACAGGGTCGAAACCCGTGCGCGGCGGGCCTCACAGGCCGCCTTCAGGCTTTGCTCGATCACCTTCGACAGTGTGACCGCCGTCACCGATGCGCGCCCGCCCGTCGCTGTGCGCTGCCTCTCTATTTCGTCTCTGTTTCAGCAAGGTAAACACGACAGGGGTCGATCGGAGGCCGAGAAGGGGCCGAAGACCCTGATCGGGGCTCTCAGTGCTGTGAGATAAATTGCAAAAATGAGGCTCAAAGCATTGAGATTACTCATGTGGCAGGTTGTCGTTGACGCGACGCGTCGAGCCCTGCATCACGTGTAATCGACCGAATGCTTCGATTGACATACACGGTGCTGGCCCCATAACCCTTAGGCTTCTGAGGGCTGGTGGTTCATGAAATTAGGCGAGCCCAACATCGACGAGATCGATCGCCGCATCCTGGCCGAGCTGCAGCTCGACTGTAAGGCGCCACTTGCCCAGGTGGGCAAGCGCGTCGGGCTGTCGGCGCCTTCTGTGATGGAACGCATCCGCAAGCTGGAGCAGGCGGGGGTCATCTCCGGCTACCACGCCCAGCTCGACTCCCGGAAAGTCGGCCTCGATGTCACGGCCTTCATCGGCGTGAGCACGAGCTCCACGGGCATCGCTGAGCTCGAGGATCAAATCGAGAGCTTCGAAGAAGTGCTCGAGTGTCACCACGTGACCGGCTCGCACACGATGCTGCTCAAGGTGAAGACCGAGAACACCCAGGCTCTCGAGCGCTTGATCAGCAGGCTGCGCCGGCTCGACGGTGTGCTGCGCACCGAGACCCTCGTGGTCTTGTCCACCCGACTCGAGCGGGCGGCCATGCCCCTCGGCGTGAACGTGTCCGATCCACCGCCGCAGAAACGCGGCATCGCCCCGGGTCAGGCCAAAGAGCCGGCCAGAGACCTGAAGACCGACATCGAAAGCTAAGAGCGCGCGCTGCGTGCTTTCCAAAAGAGGGAGCGAGAGGATGAAATCGCGAGCGGAGATAATCCGTGAGGCCACCGAAAAGGGCCTCTACCGCCCAGAGAACGAGCACGACGCGTGTGGCGTCGGGTTCGTTGCGAACATCAAAGGCCATCGCTCGCACACCATCGTCGAGCAGGCGCTTCAGGTGCTCGCCAACATGGAGCATCGCGGTGCGTGCGGCTGTGATCCGCTGACGAGCGACGGCTCGGGCATCCTGTTCCAGATCCCCTACGCCTTCTTCGCGAAGGAAGCCTTGCGGCTCGGGTTCGAGCTGCCGCGTCCCGGCCAGTACGGCGTCGGCATGTTCTTCTTGCCGCAGGACGAGGAGAACCGACAGCTCTGCGAGCAGCTCGTCGAGCGCGTCGTGCGCAAGGAAAGCCAGCACCTCATCGGCTGGCGTGACGTGCCGGTCGACGCCACCAAGGCTGGGCCGTTGGCGCGCGAGTCGATGCCGGTCATCCGTCAGCTCTTCGTCGCCGGCGACGAGGAGGTCGAAGACCGTAAGGAGCTCGAGCGGCGCCTCTACGTGATCCGAAAGCGCATCGAGCAGCGCGCCCGCGAGGCGGGTCTCTACGAGCAGGGCGGGATGTACGTGTGCTCGTTCTCGTCGCGCACCATCGTGTACAAGGGGCTGCTCTTGCCGGAGCAGATGCCGCACTTCTTCGTCGACCTGCAGAGCCCCGACCTCGAGAGCGCTCTGGCGGTGGTGCACTCGCGCTTCAGCACCAACACGTTTCCCACCTGGCAGCGCGCCCATCCCTACCGCTTGATGGCGCACAACGGTGAGATCAATAC
>CAYNOM010000369.1:0-2881 GCA_964398415.1 uncultured Polyangiales bacterium
CGCTCAGAGCCTGAGCGGCGGTCCAACTGGCAATGGAGCCTTCATGAGGCTGACCATCCGGTAGAGATCTGCTCCGAGACTCTCCGTCAGCTGTTTGAACCTCGACACCCCTCGGCCCATGCGGTCGAGGGGTGTTTGCGTTGCGGGCTTGGGCGTTGGCAGCCCCCCAAAACGCGACGAGGCGCCAGCTTTACGCGGCGCCTCGTCAGATTGGTGGCGGATGAGCGCGAGCGAGCAGCTCGCCAGCTTCAGCGCCAGGTGAAGTCGATGACCATCGGCAGGTGATCGTGGCCGATGCCGCGCTTGTCGGAGGGCAGCTCGTACACGACGCCCCGTGACATGAAGTCGCGGAAGTAGGTCTTGCGATCCTCAGGCGTCAAGGCCACGTCGAGGGGGGTCAGTCCGCTGGCAGCGAGCGTGGCGGGCGAGAGCAGGAAGGTGTTGAGGATGTAGCGATGCTCGCCTTGCCACGTGCTCGAACGCAGGAAGAAGTGGTCGATGGTGCCGCCGCTGACCGAGGTCACGACGTCTTGGCCGGCCGGCCCCTCACCAAAGGCGACCTGCCCGCCCGTGTTCTTGAAGGGCGGCGCACTCGCGACTCGGCTCGCCAGATGGGTCGCCTTCACATCGCGGGTGTGGAACATGCTCAGCGGCTCCATGCCCGAGACGGCGTCGACGATATTGTAGCGCCCCCCGCCGATGCTGTCGTTGAAGTCACCGCCGACGAAGACCGCGGCGTCGCCGGAGCCGGCCGACTTGATCAGATTGGCCGTGGTGGTGGCGTGACCGGAGCTCATGTAGTGCACGTTGACGAGCAGGACCTTCGATCCATCCGGAAGCACCACGCGGTTGCCCGCCACGCGCCCATGGGCGTTGTAGTTCTCCGCAAAGCGCAGGGCGCCGCGGATCATGGTGCACAGCCCTTCTCCGTTGCAGCGCACGCTCCACGAGTCGCCCGTCAAGCCGCGCATGTGTGCAGCGATCTTGTTGTTGATGTCGTTGACGGTGACGCCGGAGGGCAAGGCAGACGTGCTGTAGACGGTCTCTTGCAGCAGCCAGATGTCGGCATCGACGCTCCTGAAGACGCGTGCACCAGCGTCGCTGCGCGCGACCTGATACTGGGCCGAGTTGTTGATCGCCCGCCAAACGGTGTCTGTCTTGGGGAAGACCGATCCGCGAAAGACGTTCCACGAACCGATGCGGAGCTTGGTTCCGCTCGGCCGACCGAGAAGCGTCGACGATGTTGGCGGAGGCGGAGGCGGAGGCGGAGGCGCGACGTCGCCAGTGCAGGAGTAGACCACGGCCAACTGCTTGGCCGTGCCGCCGCACGGGTCCGTGAACACGGTGTTCCTGGCTTCGACGCTGCACGACTGCTTACCCAAGCATGCCTGCTCCACCTTCTGCTTGGAGGTGGTCGCGTGACAGGAGCTGGTCGCAAAGCCTGTGGAGCACGAGCCCGAGGGGGTGCCGTAGCTCGCGAACTGGATCGTCTTGATCGTCTGGCCGGCGGCACATGCGAGGGTCGCGCTGCTGTTTTCCCTCGCAAGCGTGCAGGTGCCCCCCGTGCTGCCCCCGCCGCCGCCACCACAGCTGCCCTCGGGCACCCCGCAGCCGCACTCCCCCGGCTCCACCTTAGCCGAGTCGCTCGGACACAGGTCGGTCGCGACGACGTCGACGCGATCGAGGTTCGGCCCACCAGAGCCCGTGTTCGCGACCACCCGGATGGTGTTGTTGCCACGCACGAGTGAAACGCTGATCGACGCGGTGCTCCAACGTGTCCAGCCGCCCGTCACCGAGAACGGTAGGCTACCGACGCTCTTGCCGTTCACCAGGATGGCTGCGCCACGATTGCCGGAGGCTCCATTGGCGTAGCGAAAGCGCAGCTCGTAGCGCCCCGCTTCCGGTGCCGAAACGTTGTTCCACTCGATCCAGCTGCCGTTTTCGCCGAAGTCGACGAACCCTGTGCCGGTGTAGCCCGAGTGGTTCTTGGCCACAGCGCACCCGCTTTGCCCGGTGCGGCTCTCGGCCTGATAGCTCGCCGAAGGCAGCGCCTTGTCTTCGAACGCGCCTGCGTCCTCGACGTCGTATGACTCAGCTTCCGCACCCTCGATGGGGGCGCAGGCCCCGACGGCGAGCAGAAGGCCGAGGGGAGCGAGTCGACACAAGGTGCGAGTCTGCACCGTTCGGCGCGCCCAGAGTTGTCGCTGTTCGGGGGATGGGTGAGTCGTGATCGTTCGCATGCGTCTACATGTCGGATACACGCGTCACCTTCACGAGAGGCTCACGAAAGCCTCACGCACGCCTCACGGGCAGCCGTCGCCAAGACACCACTCGTTGCACTTGCCCTTGTGGGTGCTCTCGTGGTGGTTGCCGTCGTCCCCACCATCCTTGTTCTCGATGATGTTGTTCGACCCGACCGCGAGGCAGAACTCGTGCGCGTTGTTGGGGAAGATGTACATGGGCCCTCGACCCGCGAGGCTCGTGGTGAGCCCATTGCCATACTTGCGAGCACCGCTCGAGACGTTGAAGTCTGCTTGGGCGATCGCGTGATACGCTTCGCTGCTGCTCCGCGAGCACTGACAGTCTCTTCCGTCAGCCCAGCCCTCATCGCAGAACAGGTACACGCCGTTCTGATTGCGCAGCTTCCGGTCGACGATCTGCCACCTGTCGCCGCTCCCGTCGGCACGCGGCGACCCGCTCGCGCAACCGACACTGACCCAGCGACTGCCCACCTTCACCCGCAGGTTGCCCGAGCCGCTGCTTGAGCCGCCGCCGCTGGAACCACCGCCCGAGCTGCCGCCAACCACGTCGAGGCGATCGAGGTTCGGCCCACCAGAGCCCGTGTTCGCGACCACCCGGATCGTGTTGTTGCCACGCACGA
>CAYNOM010000369.1:2921-6558 GCA_964398415.1 uncultured Polyangiales bacterium
TGCGCCACGGTTGCCCGAAGAGGCGTTGGCATAGCGAAAGCGCAGCTCGTAGCGGCCCGCTTCGGATGCCGCCACGTTGTTCCACTCGATCCAGCTGCCGTTTCCGCCGAAGTCGACGAAGCCCGTGCCGGTGTAGCCCGAGTGGTTCTTCGCCACCGCGCACCCGCTCTGGGCGCTGCGGCTCTCGGCCTGATAGCTCGCCGAGGGCAGCGCCTTGTCTTCAAGGGCCCCTGCGTCCTCGACGTCGTACGACTCTGCGTCGTCGCCCTCGATGGGGGCGCAGGCGGCGGCGGCGAGCAGGAGGCCGAAGGGTGCGAGCCGAGACAAGGTGCGGTTCAGCACCGTCCGGCGCGCCCCGAGTTGTGGCCTGGCGGAGGGATGGGTCGTGTTCGTTCGCATGCGTCTACATGTCGGATACACGCGCCACCTTCACGAGAGGCCCACGGAAGCCTCTCGCACGCCTCACGGGCAGCCGTCGCCGAGACACCACTCGTTGCACTTGCCCTTGTGGGTGCTCTCGTGGTGGTTGCCGTCGTCCCCACCATCCTTGTTCTCGATGATGTTGTTCGACCCGACCGCGAGGCAGAACTCGTGCGCGTTGTTGGGGAAGATGTACATGGGCCCTCGACCCGCGAGGCTCGTGGTGAGCCCATTGCCGTACTTGCGAGCGCTGGCCGCCACGGTGAAGTCTGCCTGAGCTATCGCGTGGTACGCCTCGCTGCTGCTCCGCGAGCACTGGCAGTCTCTTCCGTCAGCCCAGCCCTCATCGCAGAACAGGTACACACCATTCTGATTGATGAGCTTACGGTCGACGATCTGCCACCTGTCGCTGCCGCCATCCGCGCGCGGCGCGCCGCTCGCACACCCAACGCTGACCCAGCGACTTCCCACCTTCACGCGCAGGTTGCCCGAGCCGCTGCTCGAGCCGCCGCCGCTGGAACCACCGCTCGAACCACCTCCCGAACCGCCGCCCGAGCCAGGCTTCATGCACACCTCGGCGCCCGGGCCGTCCGCGGGGCAGACGAGGTCGCCAGCGCAATCCGCGCTGCTGTCGCAGTCTCCCTGACCCTCGTTGCACGGACACGCGCTGCTGCACTGGCCCTTGCAGCTCGTCGTGCCGCCACTGTTGCCCCCACCCGTGCCGCCGCCGCCTCCGCCGGGCGCGCCTGCGAGCAGCAGGATCAAGCCGTCACGGAACTCGCCGCGATCAATGCCATTGGCATGGACGGGAACGGCAATGACGTCCGAATCGCCGCCCACGCGATCGAGGTTGCTCTGGGTGTCGTCGTAGAAGACGACGTGATCCTCCCGCGTGACTTTGTAGTACGCCATGATCTGCTTGACGTCGTCCAACTTGTCCGTCCCCGTATTGTCTTGAAACGCAGGGGAGGCGAAGAACGCGTCGTTGAACACCTGGCTGTCTAGCTGACGTAGCCTCTTGTTGAGAGCCCCCGTGGTGTTCTTGTTTCGTGAGCAGATGGCGATGTTGACGTTCTGCTGCTTCAGGTGCGTGATCGCGCTCTTGGCGTAAGACGCCCACCGACTCGACTGCCCTTCGACGTGGTCGTAGAGCGAGTCGTCGAAGTCGAATATGAAGACCTTCTTGTTCGGCAGCGCCGCAGCTCGACGAACGAGCTCCTCGGTCTCCAGCTTGGCGAGCTCTGCGGTGCTGGCCTTGTCGATCTGCTCGGAGGTAGCAGCACCATCTTGCTCGTCGAACGAGGACGACACGCCGTCAGCGGCACAGCCCTGCGCGCCTACCAGCAAGCAAGTGACCAGACCAAGATGGCCGCGAACTTTTCTCATCGTCCTTCGCATCGTTTCCTCCTCGGAGCCCTTCGCCATGCACCGTGCGGGTGTCACCGGTTCGTTCACGGTGTGGGTATCGCGGCTCTATGTGCGACACGGGCTCGACGCTTCACGTGACGATGCGGAAACTTGTTAGCGCAGCGCGTCCCAGTCCGCGTTGGGCCAGGTTTTCTCGCCCCAGTCGATGAGCGCGTTGACCGCGGCTGTTTCCACACCGATCTCGCGCAGCTTGGGGATCACGCGGTAGGTGTTACGTCCCTGCAATGCATCGAGACCAAAGGGATTGGTCCGCGAGGACGGCTCGAAGCAGCTGTCACACAGGCTGAAATCGGTGCTGTCGCTGGGTTGCACTTTTCGGTTCTGGTTTGCGCTCGCCCAGTCCTCGGCGGTCGCGTTGTTGGCGTCGGCCACGAAGTCTTCCACCATGGCCTGTGCGAGCCGTCTCCAGAGCGGCTGACCGACCGAGCTCTGGGCCGCCGTGCTGCCATCACGCGCGCTGTAATAGACGTAGGGCTGGGCCGTTCGCAGATCGAGCCCAGCCTCCACGCCGTACTCGCCATTCGTCTGAAGCTGGCGTTGCTTGATCATCGTCGCCCAGAAGCGGTAGCCCTGGTCGATGCGCGACTCCGCCTGCAGGATCTCCACGTGGCTATACGTGTAAGCGAAGTGACTCGGCATGGCGCGGCGATAGCCTGGATTGAGAATCATGTTGAGGTGGTACCAGGAGTTCGTCTCGAGGACCCCGGCCACCCTACTCTGCCCGTAGAAGTGCCTGGAGTTGTGTCCCACGAAGTGAGGCGGACGATCGAACACGTTGCGTCCGTCGACGACCCAACCGCGAGGCTCACTGGCATCGATGCAGCGGCCACTGGAGCACACGGGTGAGGTCTGCTTGCTGCCCTCGGCTTCGAGGCCACGGCTGTGCACGATCTCCCACTGTTTGACGGAGAGCCAGGCGGCAAGTCCGCGCTTCACGATCTCGAAGGGCTCGTCCTGAGCGCGAGTTCTATCCTCATTGCAGTTCGCCTCGGTGATGGCTTTGGGTGTAGGCACTTTGAGGGCGCTCAAGACGGCACCGTTGATGCCACGCCACGGCTCACCGTTGCCGGGCCCCCCGCTCGAGCAGGTCATGTCACGGCGCAGCCAGGTTTTGATGCGCGAGGTCATCGCGCCGATGGCTTCAGGGGTGGGGTTCGAGACGGCAGCCTCGTAGAGCGCGGTGTAGTAAGGCTTACCTACGCTCTTGCCGTCGTAGTCGGCGCGGATAGCCGACGCATCGGTGTCGAAGGCGTCGTCAGGATGGATCAGAGGAAGCCACTGATTCCACTCAGGCATGGGCAGCGAGATGGGTAGCTCACGCAGATTGAGCGTGGCGTAGCGATCGACGACCTTACGCACCTCGGCGAGCGATTCACCGCCGGGGAACAGGTAGGGAGCCAACTCGGCATCGCTGTCGAGGATGGCGTCGACGCCCGCGCCCGCGGCCCACTCGTAAACGGGTCGCGCATCGAGGCCCGGGCCTGGTTGATAGGTGGGGTTCCAGGGCCGCGCGGCAGGCACCACCGGCAAATCGAGGCTGCGGATGTAGGACGCGATGTTCGCTCCGTCCTCCCTGGACAGGCCGTGGAAGTAGGAGCGCTCGATGATCGAGTGGCTCGAGAAGTTGAAGTAGGCGAGATCGCGGCCGTCGCTCGCGTGACAATCGGAGCAGGAGGCCACGATGTTGCCGCTCAGCGCGCCGCCTTGATTGAGGGTGCCGTCCAGGGCGTCGACGCCCGGGTCGTAGAGGCTGTTGCGCGCGTACCATAGGCTCTTGCCTGCGCTGATC
>CAYNOM010000370.1:0-6557 GCA_964398415.1 uncultured Polyangiales bacterium
CAGCGTCCGCATCGCCCGCCCCGGCCCCGCTTCCCGAAGGCGCGCCCCCCGCCGAGCCCGCGACGCCTGAACTCGCCGAGCCCCAGGCGCCGCCTGCGTCCACCCCCCAAACGGACCTCGAAGCCCTGCCGAGCGCCCCCGTGCAGGTCGCGCCACCGCCCGCCACAGAGCTGGACGACTCCCTCTGTGACTCCGCGTGCCAGCAGCGCGGCCGCGCCCGAGAGCTCGAGGCTGAGATCCGCAAGATCTCGCTTGGAGGCCCCATCACTGGCATGGCGATAGGCTACGGCGGCGCGCTGATGCTAGCGGCTCTCGCGATTTCTTACGCCGAGGACGACCAACGGGCGGGCGCCATCGGAGCCGCGACAGTAGCGGGCGTCGGCCTCGCCGTGGGGGTCATGAGCCACGTCATTCTCAGCCAACGCCGGGCCGCGCGCAGGCCCCTCCAAGCCGAGCTCGCCGAGCTGCGCCTCGAGCTCGAAGGCAGTGTTCTGAGCGAAGCCGAGCGGGCGCACCGCGAGCGCCGCCTCGCGGAAATCGATGAGGAGCTCATGGCGGTGCGCAAGAGCTACGTCAGGTACCGGGTGGGCGGCCCCATCGCGTTGATCTCGGTGGGTTTCGGAAGCGCGGTCGTGCTCGGTTCCTTCGCGTTGGTCGCGGCGATGTTTGAGGGCGACGCGGTCGCCCCGCTCGCCATCGCAGCAGGGCTCGGCGCAGCAGGAGGCATGGCCGGCCTCGCCTGGCTGAACCGAAACCGCAAGGCTCGTGCGCCGTTCGGCAAGCGCATCAAGGAGCTGCAGCGCGAGCGTCGCAGTTTCGAGAGCCTGTCGCTCGACCTGCGCCCCGATCGCCGGAGCGCGGGGCTACGCCTGCACTTCAGCTTCTGAGTTGGCGGCAGGCACCCGCGCGACCTGGCTCACTCGCCCGGCACAGCGACCGCCGTGTCACCCGGCAGCGCGAACCAGCGCAAGAGCTCGAAGTGCTCGGAGACTTGCGGCCTCGGGGCGAGCGCGCTCGGTTCACGTTCGGCCCGCGCGAAGATCTCGGCAGCCGCCGAGAGATAGCCCGACAGGGCGCTCTCGGGCGCACGCGCATGGGACGATGGATACTCGAGCTTGCCTTCGACGTAGCTGAGCTCGTGCAAACTGAGCGGCGTGTGCTTCTGCACGCGCTGATGCGTCCACAGCCCCGTCTGGGGATCGAACGCGTACTCGTGCAGCAGCTTGTGGCCGTGCGTGGCCACCAAGTGAACGGCGTCGAGCAAGAACTGAAACACCGCCTCACTCAAGAAATAGTTGAAGTTGACGCGCACCCAACCCGGCTTGATGCCTTCGGAGCCGCATACGATCTCGCGCTCGTACTCGCGTGAGCGCACGAGGTCGATCCCGAGCAGGCGGTGGCCGTAGGGCCCGGCGCAGCTACAGCCCGCACGTGCTTGGATACCAAACAAATCGTTGAGCAACGCGGCCACGAAGTTGTGATGCAGATAGCGCGCGCCGTGGCGCACCACGAAGGACACGATCGACAGCCGATAGGACGCGTGATTGCCGAGGATCTGCAGCTTGGGGTTTTGCTCCCAGCTCGCGATGGCGCGGCGGATGAACCCCTCCTCGCGCGCGCGGATCACCTCGGCACCGACCGCCTCCTTGAGCTGGAACACGAGCCCGGCGCGAATCGACTCGATGATGGCCGGCGTGCCGCCCTCCTCGCGCACCTCGGGATCGTCGAGATAGCGATGCTCTTCGGTGTTGACGTAGCGCACCGTGCCGCCGCCCGGCACACTCGGCACCGAATTCGTGAACAGGGCGCGCTTGGCGACCAACACGCCCGGCGTCCCCGGACCGCCGATCAGCTTGTGGGGCGAGATGAAGACCGCGTCCTTGTAGGCGAGCGCGCCGTCGGGTCCGGCGTCGCAGGCGTTCATCTCGACGCGCACGTAGGGCGCCGCCGCGGCGAAATCCCAGAACGACAGCGCGCCGTGGCGATGGAGCAGCTTGGCGATCGCGTGGGTGTCGGTGGCGATGCCAGTCACGTTCGAGGCTGCGGAGAAGCTTCCGATCTTGAGCGGGCGCGCCGCGTGGCGCACGAGCTCCTGCTCGAGATGCGCGAGGCTCACGTGGCCGTCACGGTCTTCGTCGATCACCACCACATCCGCGATCGACTCGCGCCAGGGCAACTCGTTCGAGTGATGCTCGAAGGGCCCGATGAACACCACCGGCCGCTCGTGCTCGGGAATCTGCCGACTGAAGCCGTAGCGTGCGTCGAGATCGTGGGGCACCGAGAGGTTCAGCACTTCGATCAGCTTGTGGATCGCCCCCGTCGCCCCCGAGCCGCAGAAGATCACCGCATCGGTGTCGGAGGCGCCTACCGCGCGCCGGATGATCTCGCGCGCGTCCTCGCGAAAGCGCGTCGTCGAAAGGCCCGTGACGGAGGCTTCGGTGTGGGTGTTCGCGTAGCGCGGCATCACCTCTTCGCGGATGAAGTCTTCGATGAAGCCGAGCGAGCGTCCCGAGGCCGTGTAGTCGGCGTAGGTGATGCGGCGCGGGCCAAAGGGACCGTGCATGACCTCGTCGTCTCCGATGATGGAGCCGCGGATGGTCTCGATCAGGCGCTCTTCTCGATTCGTCACGATGTGTTTCATTGTCTCACGTCCGCTCCCTCGCGGGTCGTGCGCTCGATCACTCGAAAACCCCGTAGGTGGTCGAAACCCCGGCGCTTTCGCACGCATGGAGGTAGGAGCACCGGCTTTGCGCAGGTAGGATGGAGGCGCCATGCAAAGCAACCGAGCAGCCATCCTCGATTCCATCCTCGACGCCGTAGGCGAAACCCCCATGGTGCGCCTGTCGCGCATCGGCCACGACCTGCCCTGCGAGTTGCTCGGCAAGTGCGAGTTCATGAACCCGGGCGGATCGGTCAAAGACCGCATCGGCGTGCGCATGCTGCTCGACGCAGAGCGCTCGGGACGCATCAAGCCCGGCGACACGTTGATCGAGCCCACCTCGGGCAACACCGGCATCGGCATGGCCCTGGCGGCCGCGGTGCGCGGCTATCGGGTGATCATCACGATGCCCGAGAAGATGAGCCAGGAGAAGCAGGTGGTGCTCGAGGCCCTGGGCGCCGAGATCATCCGCACCCCCACCGAGGCTGCCTTCGACTCGCCCGAGAGCCACATCGGTGTCGCCAAGCGCCTGCGCGAGGTGATCCCCAACTCGCACATCCTCGACCAGTACGCGAATCCCTCAAACCCCTTGGCCCACGAGGAGGGTACGGCGCGCGAGATCATCGATCAGTGCGGGGGCAAGCTCGACGCGGTGGTGATGGCCGCGGGCACGGGCGGCACCATCAGTGGTGTGGCGCGAGCCATCAAGCGCGAGGTGCCAGGTGCGAAGGTCATCGGCGTCGATCCCGAGGGCTCGATTCTGGCGGGGCCTGGTGAGATCCGCAGCTACAAGGTCGAGGGCATCGGCTACGACTTCATCCCCGACGTGCTCGACCGCTCGCTCGTCGACCGCTGGATCAAGAGCAACGACCGCGACTCGTTTCGTGTGGCGCGCCAATTGATCCGTCAGGAGGGCCTGCTCGTCGGTGGCTCGAGCGGCTCTGCGGTGTGGGCCGCGATGCAGGTGTGCCGCGAGATGAAAGCGGGCCAGCGCGTGGTGGTGGTGCTGCCCGACTCGATTCGCAACTATCTGTCGAAGTTCGTGAGCGACTCCTGGATGCGTCAACACGGCTTTCAGCAAGCCGACTGGGAGCTCGAGACCATGGGTGAGCTGCTCCGCTCACTCGGCGCCCGCAAGCTGATCACGCTGGAGGTCGACGCCCCTGTGGGCCAGGCCGCCGCCCTCTTCAAGGAGCACGGCATCTCGCAGATCCCGATCGTGGATGGTGGGCGCCTGGCCGGTATCCTGACCGAGCTCGACGTGATGCAACAGCTCGTGTCGGGACGCGCCACGCCCGAGACCACCGTGGCCGAAGCCATGGTGCGACGCGTCGCCACGGTCAACATCAGCGCGCCCGCAGGCGAGTTGCTCGACATCTTCGAGCGCGGAGAGGTGGCGTTGGTCGTCGATGCCGAACGTCGCCTGCTCGGGCTCGTGAGCAAGATGGACCTGATCGACGTGCTCTCGGGACGACGCAGCGGCTCACCCACTGGCACCATGCGTTCCGCCACCGACAAGTGAGCGATCAGGGCGTGCGTCGCTTGCGTCGCGTCGCCACGAGCGTGCCCAACAGGCCGAGCAGCGACAGCGCGAGCGTGCCCTTGCCCGATGGCTGAGACAGCGCGCTGCACGACACGCCAGCCTCGCCCTCGGCCATGCAGCTGCCATTTGCGCAGCTGCTCGAGCCGCTGGCGTAGCCCTCGACGTTGGCGTCGATGAAGGCCTCGAGGGCCGCCACGCATTGGGCCAGGTTGTCGCCGTGGTCGACGTATTGGCCGTCGCAGAACAGCGCGCCCTCTTGCGTCTCACAGGCGCCCTCACAGCCGCCCTGCACGTCGACCTCGCATTCGGCGTAGAGCTCCGATTGGCACTCGACCTGACAGTCGAGATTGGCCTTGGCCTCGCACGACCCCTCGCAGCTCGCGCTGCACTTCACATCGCACGCAGCTTGGGGCGGCGCGACGTCGCACTTGCCCTGGCAGCTCGCGCCACAGCTCGCCTCGCAAGACGCCTCACACTTGGCCCTGTCGTTGCTGGCCTCGCACTCGGCGGTGCACGAGGCTCCGCAGTCGACCTGGCACGCACCCGCGCAGTCGAACTTGCCGGGATCGACCTCGCAGCTCCCACTGCAATCCGCCTCGCAGCTCGCGCGACAGTCGACGCTCGCCTCGAAGTTGCACGAGCCCTCGCACTGGGCAGTGAGCTCGGCCGCACAGGCGGCGCGCACGCTGAGCGGCGTGCACTTTGCTTCGCAGGTGACGCCGGGCGCCACCACCTCGCATTCGGCGCTCGCTTCGACGTGGATGTCGCCGCAGGACTCCAAACTCTGGGCCTCGGCACGGGGCACGAGAAGCCACGGCAAAGAACAAAGGCTCGCGGTGAGGACAAGACGCATGCAGCTCTCCTGGTTGGATCGAGACTCGAACGGGCCTCGATCCTACGCCTATTCCGGCCGCCTCAGGTTCTGCATGCGCGGGCAGGCCAGGTTGGCCTCCGCGGCCCTGCCGAGGCGCATGGCGAGCGAGCAGCCGAGGTGCTGCACGGCGTAGCAGCCTTCAAAGCGCTGGATGAGCGGTAGGAGCGTGGACAGAGCGCCGGACAGGTTGTCGTCGAAGAGCTGCAAGAGCGCGACATGGTAGATCTTTCGCTCCTCCGGCCCGAGCTCCGCGAGCAACGTCGCGTCAGGCCCTGTCACCACGTAGGGGTGCTCGCGCATGGCCACGGCCGAGCTCTGTGCCTCGGGCTCTTCTCGTGTCGCGAGCTGCTTCAAGCGCGTGACGAGCGCCTCACGCGCCCCCGGGTCGAGCTCGGGCGTCGGGGTCGACTCGAGATAGCCGAGCAGCGCGTGATGCTCGGGATCCTGGCTAAACCGATCGCCGAGCGCAGCGGCGATGAGACCGGCATTGCCCACGTCGAAGGCCTTCATCTGATCGTCGTAGACCGGCCGCAGCAAGGCGTCCCGCGCGCTCGTGTGCAGCCCGCCGAGCGTGTGCGCCCACTCGTGCAAGAACACGGCGAGTCGCTTGTGCTTCTTGCGGCTCTTGTAGATCTCGTCGCGGCGCTCCTGGGTGAACGTCGCAAAGACACGATCGATGGCCTCGCGCTCCTTGGGGTCGGAGATGTCTCGGATCACGAAGTGCGAGCCGGGCACGGGCGCCATGCCGAGGTCGTCGAACGACTCGATGAAACGCGGCTCGGCGCCGAGCACACCCACCACCCACTCGCCGCCGGGGCTCACTTCATGCCCGGCGAGCTCCTCGATGCAGGAGGACAGCTGCGCGCGCTCACAGCGCGGACTCCAGGACTGAAATTCCGCGACGTCGAGGCGCACGCCGAACTCGGGCAACAGCAAGGCATTCGCGTCGTCGAGCAGGTACTCGAGGTCCTGCTTCCAGGCCGGGTGCTGCGCGCGGTAGTCGGCGGCGACGAAGAAGCGTACGCGTCCGATGTGCCGCGGCGGCGTGGCCACGGCTCCCGAAGCGCGGATCTCGGCGCCCTCCGCCTGCTTGGCACGTCGACGGCGCTCCATGATCGCCTGGGTCACCCGGTGATCGTAGACGCAGGCCGGGACGAGGGTCGACAGGATGAGGGAAGCGAGAAGGAGGGAGGTGACGCGCATCGCTCGTCAGGCTGCTTCCAAATCGGGCTGCGTGTCCAGCTCGGCGATCAGCTGCTGCCCGCTGAGCTCCATGGCGGAGGGGCCCGCGAAGTACTTCATCAGCCCCACGCGCTCGTAGTGCGGCAGAATGCGCGGGCTGAGCAGACCTATCTCGCGCAAGTTCGGCACGAGACGGCTGAACATCACCGAGCGGAAGTACTCCATGCCGGGTGCGCTGTTCACGATCTCACGCCATGCCGTGCGCGAGATCTTGCCCTCGAACCACTCCTCGTAGACCT
>CAYNOM010000371.1:0-6537 GCA_964398415.1 uncultured Polyangiales bacterium
AACGTCATCGACCCGCTCGACCTGATCCGCGGCGCATCGCTCGAGCAGCTGCTCGACAAGGCACGCACGAGCGGCGCGAGCGAGAGCGGCATCAAGCACATCAAGAAGACCTACCCCGAAGGCTTCATGGCCTACGGCGCCGATGCGGTGCGCTACACGCTGCTCAGCTACTCGCCCCAGGCGCGGCGCATCGCGCTCAGCGTCAAGCGCATCGAGGGCTACCGCAACTTCTGCAACAAGCTGTGGAACGCCGCGCGGTACGCGATGATGCAGCTCGAGGGCAAGGGCGCCGTCGCCACCGGCACGCGACCGAAGGCCACTGCGCTGATCAATCGTTGGATCCTGTCCCGGCTCGACGCGGCCATCGACGCCGCGAACAAGGGGCTCGACGAGTACCGCTGCGACGACTCGACCCTCGCGCTCTACCACTTCGTGTGGAACGAGCTCTGCGACTGGTACCTCGAGCTGACGAAGCCCCTGCTGGCCGGCAACGACGAGGCGCTGGCCAAGGAGACGCGCGAGACGCTCGTGCACGTGCTCGAGAGCGTGCTCCGGGCGTTGCATCCGATGATGCCCTTCATCACCGAAGACATCTGGCAGCGCGTGCCCAAGGCACAGGGCCTCGCCGAGGCCTGCGCCGTCGCCAGCTATCCGAAGCTTGGCGTGGAGGGCCTGCGTGACGAAGCAGCCGAGCGCGAGATGACGTGGCTCACCGGGGTGATCAGCGCGGCGCGCACCATTCGCTCCGAGCACGACCTGCCGATGAAAAACCAGGTCCCGCTCATGCTGCGCACCGACGAGGCCGACAAGCGCGCCCTGCTCGAGTCGCAGCGCGGGGCCATCGAGACGCTGGTCAACGCCAGGCTCACGCTCGAGGGAGCAAGCGCCACCGTGCCCGATCACAGCGCGAGCGCCGTGGCCGAGGGCGTGTCGGTGGTCGTGCCTCTCGAAGGGCTGGTCGACCTCGAGAAGGAAAAGGAGCGCATCAAGCGCGAGCTGGGCAAGGTCGAAAAGGATCTCGTGTCCCTCGACAAGAAGCTCGGCAACGAAGCGTTCGTCGCGCGCGCGCCGGCCGAGGTCGTCGCGAAAGATCGCGCACGCTGCGACGAGCTCCGAGACGCAAAGCAGAAGCTCGAAGAGGCCCTGCACAAGCTCGGTTGAGGCCACTCGATCACCCGCCCACGACGAGCGGATGACAAGCAGCCTCGCGTCGGGGACAATGCGCGACGTGGGGGAAACACGCCGAGACGCGGATGCGCTGTCGAGCCTGCCCGTGCTCGGTGTGGGCGCGAGCCTGAGCCTATCGGCCGAGCCCGATCCGGTGGCGCTCGTACAGGCCCGAGGTGGGCCGCAGTTCGTCGAGTACGCAGGGCGCGTCGACGTCGACGAGGTGAAGGCCGAGGTCGAGCGCGTGCGCAACACGGGGGCCCGCGTGCTTTTTCACCCGTCGTACATCAATTTCTGCGGCTCCTACGCGAACTCGCCCGCCTGGCTCGAAGAAACGGCGCGGCACATCGCCGAGGTGGATTCGCCCTGGTTCGCCCAGGATCTCGCCTACTGCTTCGTGAACGATGGCTACGGCTACTCGAGCCAGCTCGGATACTTCGTGCCTCCCGTGCTCAACGAAGCCTCCCTCGCGCGCGCCATCGAGCGTGTGCGTGAGGTGCAGCGCGTGGTGCCCGTGCCGGTCGCCATCGAGCCGCCGCCCATGACCTACGTCGCGGGCCGCATGCCGCTCTTCACCTACTTCGGTCGCCTCGCGCGAGAGACCGACTGCGCCCTGCTTCTCGATGTGGGGCACCTCGTGTCCTACGAGATGGGTAGCGGACACAAGGTGCTCGACGCCCTCTCCGATCTCCCGACCGAGCGCGTGATCGAGGTGCACATCGCCGGCGGACGCATCGACGACACCGAGCACGCGGGCATTCGACATCGCGTGTACGTCGACGCCCATGAGCGCGACATCTTGCCTGAGGCTTACACGCTGCTCGAGGCCCTGCTACCCCACCTGCCCGCCCTGCGCGCCGTGTGCTTCGAGTGCGAAGGCCGCACCCAAGACCACGTGCTCGACACCCTGTCGCGCCTGCGCACGTTGGTGCGAAACAAGAGCCCCCACCGCGCGCTCGTCGCAGCGCTCGGAGATGCCGCATGAGCTTCGAGCGGCAAGAGCGGGCGCTGTTTGCGCTGCTCTTCGACGAGGGCCTGCGTCAGCGCTTCGTGGCCCAAGGCCGAGAGGCCCTCGCATCCTTCGAGCTGAGCGACGACGAGCTGTCGGACCTCGCCGTGATTCGCCCCGACGCGCTCATGCTCGACGCGCGTTTGCGCCGTGATCTCATCCTGCAAAAGCTGTGTCGCGCGCTACCCCTGACGTTCAGCATCGCATCATCGCTCGCAGGGGGGCTCGACACGACGCGACGCTTGATCGATCTCGACTACATCGCTGCCCCGCCCATCGAGCGCGTGATGCGCTTTGGGCGTCGCCTCGAGCGCGAGCTGTCTGCCCTCGCCTTCAGCTCCGACGGCGAAAAGGCGGCGTGTCTCGCCATCATCGATGCCGAGCTCACGCTCAACGCCATCACCAACGCACGCCGTGCCGACCCTACGCCCGAGCGCGAGCGCCCGGATCCGAGCTTCGCCGCCAAGTGGGATCAGATCCCCCTCGCCCTCGCGCCGCACGTCTGCGCGGTGCTCATGCCCAAGGCGCACGCGGTGCTCATGCGCGCCCTGTGCCCATGCCCGCTCGACGAGCTGTGGGCACGCCTCGAGCATGCGCCGCTGCCCGCGAGCCGGCGCCGCGATACCCTCGCCGACCCCGACCCGCGCCTCGTCGTGGCCCGAGCCTTCGTCACCCATCGTTCGCGCTGCGAGGCCAACGTCGATCGGCGCATCTTCGAGCTGTCAGAGGGCTTCGCGCCCATGTTCCGCTACCTCGACGGCAGCATGAGCGTGCGACAGATGCTCGCCCACTTGCGTCGGGCCGGCGCCCCCGACGCCATGCTCGGCAGCGTGCGCAGCGGCTTCTCCCAGCTCGTGCAGCACGGCGCGCTCGTGCCCGCGACCCCACTTGCGGACGCCTGACATCAGGCGTCGAGGCGGTCCCACAGCTCGAGCTGGCCCGGAATCACCTTGCCCGCATCCACGCGCACACCTTCGAGCTGCAAGAGCAGCCGCTTCATGTCGAGCCCGCCCGAATACCCGCCGAGGCCGAGGCCCCGCTCGACCACGCGATGGCACGGCACGACGATCGCGATCGGATTCTCCCGATTGGCCATGCCCACCGCACGCATGCCGCGTGGACTGCCCACGTCTGCGGCGATGCCCGCGTAGCTGCGCACCTGCCCGCGCGGAATGCGGCGCAGGGCCTGCCAGACGCGTAGCTGAAAGGGCGTGCCCTCGAGATCGACCGGCAGTGTGGCTGGATCGATCGGATCACCCGCGGCGTAGCCGAGCAGCGCGTCCGCGTACTCGGCGGGCACCTCGGCGAGAGGGGGCGGTACGAGCCCGCGATCGACCATCTCGGCCTCGATCGCCGAAGGCTCGCGCGACGGCAACGACAACAGCGCGATGCCCGCTGCGCTCCAGACGAGCCACACCTCACCTATCCCCGGGAGGTCGAGCGTGCCCTGGCCGAGCAGGGTGCGTTTCCCATCTCGGGCAGCGATGTTAGCCTGATGTGCCATGCGCCGTTCGATGCTCCTATGCGCGCTCGTTGTCTGGTCTGTGGCGGCCTGTGGACCCAGCTTCCGCATGGTGCACCAGGGCAATGTGTATTTCGAGCACTGCTACTCCGCCGACTTTGACCCCAGAGCCGAGGACATGCAGCGCGAAGCGTGCTGGAACGCCTGGCTCGCCCACTACACACGCCACCAACCGGCGCACCGAATCGACTACGCGATGCGGCGCGTCGAGGCGCTGCTCGGGGGTGAGCCTGCATTGGGATTGCCAGGCCTGTCGCCCGGCAGCTTGCCCAAGGACAGCCAGGCCGAGTCTGAGCTCGTCACTCTCGAGGGCCCCCAGGCCGGCGCGGAGGCCCAAACCCGCCTGGAGTCTCCCGGCGCGAGCACCGTGGTCCACGGCTGCGAGTCAACCTGCGGCGCGTACGAAGGGGCCTGTATGAGTCGGTGCAAGGCTTCCAGCGCGGCTTGTGCGCGCACCTGCGGACGTGAGAGGGAGATCTGTTTGGGCGGCTGTTACTGAACGGAGCCAGCCGAAATTACTCAGCATTGTGCCCGCCAACTGTCACGAGTCGCAGCGCGTTGTAAAACATTGTCAGTGCAAGGGCCCTGGCACCCCCGCGCGATCGGGTGCGTGTCATAGTCGGCTCGATACACCCCTTCCCCTTGGGGTGACGAGGCCCATGACCACGCTCACGTCCTTTCTGCTCGCCTCGGCCGCCTTGGCCATCTGTGTGCATCTGGGTGGCGTGCTTTCGGCGCTGCTGCATTTGCGGCGACGCCACGTCGCGCTGCCGAGCCGAAAGCTGCCTCCGATCAGCCTGCTCAAGCCCGTGAAGGGGCTCGAGGAAGACCTCGAAGTGTGTCTGCGCAGCTTCTTCGAGCAGGAGTATGACGGCCCCCTCGAGCTCGTGTTCGCGAGCGGCTCCCGCGACGATCCGGCCCTCGTGGTCGCCCGTCGCATCGCGGCCGACTACCCGGAGGTGAGCGCGCGATTCGTGCTCTCCGACGAGAACTGGGGCTTCAACCCCAAGGTGTCGAACCTCCAGGGCGCGCTCAGCGCCGCCAGCCACGATCTCGTGCTGCAAACCGACGCCAACGTCTGGGCCCCGCGCGACTACGTGCGCAAGATCGTCAACGAGCTGCTGCACGAGGACGCCTCGCTGCTCAGCAGCCTCGTCACCGGCATCGGCGAGCAGTCGCCCGGCGCCGCCATGGAAAACCTGCAGCTCTCGGCCTACGTGGCCCCCGCCTGCTGCACGGCGCTCAAGGTGGCGGGCGTGCCCTGCGTCATCGGCAAGTCGATGCTGTTCAGAAAGAGCGAGCTCAGGCAGCTCGGTGGGCTCGAGCTCGTGAAAGACTCGCTAGCCGAGGATTTTCTGCTGGGTCGCCATTATGCCGAAAGCGGCAAGAAGGTCGTGCTGTCGGCCACGCCGATCCGCAATGTCAACGTCGACATGCCCATCGAGCGCAGCCTGGGCCGCCATGCGCGCTGGCTGAAGATGCGCGCCGTGATCCACGTGCCCGCCTTCGTGGCCGACTTCTTCTGCAACCCGGTCGCCCTGTCGCTCCTCGCCTGGCTCAGCTCCGGCTGCGATGGTGCGCTGTTCGCGGTGATGTGCAGCATCGTGCTCGGCAAGATGGCGGTCGACGGCCTGATGGTGCGGCTCATTCGCGGCACCCCCATGCGCCTCGAGCACCTCTTGTGGGCGCCCGTGAAAGACGTGCTGATGTTCGGCGTGTGGACCTACGCGATCTTCTCGCGCTCCATCGAGTGGCGCGGGATCCGCTTTCGCATGGGGCCCGACTCTCAGTTGATGCCCGACCGCGGTGCCCTGCCGGTGCGCTTGTTGCGGCGCGTCCTCGGCAGCTGATCTACCTTCCGGGCCATCCCCAGCTGGGGCTACCAATCCGGCACGGGACAATTCCGTCTCCATGGGATACTTTTGGCCACGCCAGAAGTGTTCATCGCCTCGCGATACTGAACAAGTGCTCCAAAAAAGCGACGCAGCGCCCCGAGATGGCGGACTATTTCGCAAGAGCGCTGTTGTTCGTTAGCCAGCCGAGCGAAGGAGCTCTCTCAATATGTATGCAGACCGAACCGGAGCCGAGATCGCGCGTCCGGATTCCCTCGACCGAATCGCAGAACGGGCCCGCGCCACGGTCCTCGAGCAAGCCCACGCAGTCTCCGCCCTGGCCACTCGCATCGATCGAGCCTACGCCCGGGCCGTTCAGCTCCTTCTGCGTACCCGTGGCCACGTGGTGGTGCTCGGGGTGGGCAAGTCAGGGCACATCGGCCGCAAGATCGCGGCGACCCTCGCCTCCACCGGCACGCCCTCGTTCTTCGTGCACCCCACGGAGGCCTTTCACGGCGACCTCGGCATGATCACCGAGCGCGATGCCGTGGTGCTCATCTCGTGCAGCGGCGAAACCGAAGAGGTCGTGCGGCTCCTGCCCCACCTCGAGCGTGCAGGCATCCCGATCATCGCCCTGGTGGGCAAGCTTGGCTCGACGCTCTCAGAGCGCGCCGACGTGGCGCTCGACGTCTCCGTCGAGCGTGAGGCCTGCCCCCACAACCTGGCACCCACCACGTCCACGCTGGCCGCCTTGGCCATGGGCGATGCGCTCGCGATCTCGCTGATGGAGGCGCGCAGCTTCGATCAGGCCGACTTCGCGCGGCTGCATCCGGGAGGCAGCCTCGGACGGCGCCTGCTCAGCCGTGTGGCCGACCTGATGCACAAGGGCGATCTGCCGGTGGTGAGCCCCGAGCAGACGGTGCGCGACTCGCTGTTCACGATCACGCGCGGGCGCCTCGGCCTCGTGCTCGTCATGAAGCGCGGCAAGCTGTGCGGCATCGTCACCG
>CAYNOM010000372.1:0-6525 GCA_964398415.1 uncultured Polyangiales bacterium
GGTTTGGGCCGAGGACGAAAGCGGCTCTGAGCCTTTTCTTGCGACGCATCTTCAGGCCTTGCCGAGCTCGGTCGCGATGCGATCCAATACACCGTTGACGAAGCCAGGGCTGCCCTCACCGCCGTAGCGCTTGGCGAGCTCGACCATCTCGTTGAGCGTCACGCGGCGTGGCACCTCGGGCAGAAACAAGAGCTCGAAGGCCCCCACGCGCAGGATATTGCGATCGACGCGCGGCATGCGCTCGACCCGCCAGTGCTCGCTCACGCGGCGGATCTTGTCGTCGACCTCGCTGGCGTGCTCGGCATAGCCCTGGACGAGCTCGTGGGCGAACTCGCGCCCCTCTTGGCTCGAGGCCAGGTAGGCCCAGTGATTGCGCTCGGCCTCCACCGCAGAGACCTCGGCGAGGTCCATGCAGTACAGGATCTGCAGCGCGGCCTCGCGTGCCCTTCTACGTACACCCATGACAAAGAGCTTTCCGTCCCGCGTAAGGGGACCGAAGAAGTGAGGGACCTAGAGCCCCGCCGCGGACAGAGCCTTGCCGAGGTTGATCATCTCGACGGCGGCCAGCGCGGCGTCGAACCCCTTGTTGCCGGCCTTGGTGCCCGCCCGCTCCACCGCTTGCTCGATGGTGTCGGTGGTGAGCACGCCGAAGATGATGGGCACGCCGGTCTGCATCATCGCGCTGGCGCAGCCCTTCGAGACCTCGGAGCAGACGTAGTCGAAGTGGGGCGTGGAGCCACGGATCACCGCCCCGAGGGCGATCACAGCCCCAAACTTGCCACTCTTGGCCAGGCGCTGGGCCACGAGGGGCATCTCGAAGGCGCCGGGCGTGCGCGTCAGCGTGACCTGGGCGGGCGCGACACCGTGCCGGCGCAGGCCGTCGAGGGCGCCGTCGACCAGCTTGTCGACGATGAAATCGTTGAAGCGCGCCGCCACGATGGCCACCTCGACGCCGGGGGCGCCGAAATCTCCCTCGAGGGTGCGGGGTGCGGATGCTTGGGTCATGCGTGGGCTCCGGAGCGGCGCAGTGTAGGGGCAGGACGGGGGCCGCGCCAGAGCGGCCGCGCGCCTACTGCTGATGCGAAGCCTGAGACGCGCGCTCTGCCGGGGGGCCCTGGATCTCGAGACCGATGTCGGCGCAGATGCGCGAGGTCTCATCGACGATGTGGGTCAGCGTCAGGTGCACGCGCTGCACGTCGAACGACTTGCGTTGCGCGTCGAGCCACGCGTCGAGCTCGCGCAGCCGAGACAGGGAGGCGTGCCCGCGCTCGTTGCCCCAGATGCCGCCGAGAATCGAAGCCGAGGAGCGCAGGCAATACCTGAGCGAGCGTGGAAACTGCTCTTCGAACAACAGAAACGCCACCACTCCTGCGGCACTGACGCGCCCCTGATTGCGCTTCATGAAGGCCTCGAAGCCCGAGCAGGCGCGCAAGAGAGACAGCCACAGCGCCACTTGGACGATGTCGTGGGCGCGCTCTCGCTCCATCGTGTGATGGTGCATGTCGAGAATACGCGCCGTTTGCCCCACGCGCTCGAGCATCGCGCCGAGCCACAGAAAGCTCATCGGCGTGTCGTGCAGCATGGTGCCGCGGATCATACCGAGCGAGAGCTGCACGGAGCGGCGCACGTGGCGAAACACCTCCTCACGATTCTCTGCGTACAGGCGCCGCGTCGACTCGCGCGACAACCACAGATAAAGCTCGTTGATCTCCTCCCACACCTCGAGCGAGAGCACGTCGCGGATGCTCTGGGCCGAGGTGCGCGCCGCCTGCATCGACACCGTGAGGCTCACCTGGTTGTGCTCGTCCCAGGTCATGTAGCCCTGCACGATCTCGCCATCACCTGCCGCAGCCGACCCGTAGCGCTCGACGAACGAGGCGTGTTCCCCCGACACGATCACGAGCGGCGTCCAGCACTGCGTCACCGCCACTCCGCCGTCGAATGAAAGCCCGCGCGTGGCCTCGAGCAGCCGGGCCGTGGCCTCGACGCGCTCGAGATAGCGACCGAGCCAGAAGCAGTGATCAGCCACGCGTGAGATCACGATGCCGCCTCCGCCAAGATCCAGGTGTCCTTCGAGCCACCGCCTTGGCTCGAGTTGACGACGTAGGAGCCCTCCACGAGGGCCACGCGCGTGAGCCCACCGGGCAGCACCCAAGATCCATCAGGCCGCGTGAGCACGAAGGGGCGAAAGTCGACGCGGCGTGGTGCGATACGCATTTGCACGGGGTCCCACGTGGGACAGGCCGACAGCTCGATGCGGTGCTGGGCGATGTACTTGCGCGGCTCGGCCAGGATGCGCCGCTTGAACTCGTCGAGCTCGGCGCGAGAGGCCTCGGGCCCCATCAACATGCCGTAGCCACCCGCCTCGTCGACCGCCTTGACCACGAGTCGGTCGAGATTCGCGACCACGTAGCGCAGATCTTCATCGCGCGCGCACACCAGGGTGTCGACCTGCGCGAGCAGCGGCTCTTCGCCCAGGTAGTAGCGGATCATGTCGGGCACGAACGGATAGACGGCCTTGTCGTCGGCGCAGCCATTGCCCGGCGCATTGGCGATCGCCACGTGGCCCTTCTGGTAGGCGCGCATCAAGCCGCTCACGCCGAGCAAGCTGTCTGGGCGAAAGAATTCGGGGTCGAGAAACGCGTCGTCGATGCGGCGATAAATCACGTGCACGCGCTTGGGGCCATGGGTGGTGCGTACGAAGACTTTGTCGTCGTCGACGAACAGATCGCAAGGCTCGACGAGCTCGATGCCCATGTGACGCGCGAGAAACGTGTGCTCGAAATAGGCGGAGTTGAAGCGACCGGGCGTGAGCACCACCATGCGCGTCTCGTCCGGATCGACGGGCGAGATCGAGCGCAGGGTCTGCACGAGCTCGATCGGATACTGGTCGACCGTGCGCACCCGGCTCTGATCCATCAGCGTCTGAAACACGCGCTTCGTGACGACGCGATTTTCGAGCACGTACGACACACCAGACGGAGTGCGCACGTTGTCTTCGAGCACGCGAAAGGTGCCGTCTGGATCGCGAATCAAGTCGATGCCGCCGATCGGGATGCGCACATCGCCGGCCGGACGCATGCCGCGAAGCTTGGGCAGGTAGGTCTTGGCGCCGAGGATCAGATCGGCGGGCACGTTCGCGCCGCGCAAGATGCGTTGCGCCCCGTAGATGTCGTCGAGAAACGCACACAGCGCGCGCACACGCTGCTCGAGACCACGCTCGACCCGGGCCCACTCGCCGCCAGAGATGATGCGAGGCACGAGGCAGATTGGAAAGATCTTCTCGGTGCCGCGTTGGTCGGAGTAAACCGAGAAGGTGACCCCCTGGTTGTACAGCGAGAGCTCAGCGAGGGATTGATAGCGTGCAAATTGCGCCGGCGTCAGCGAGCTCAGCATCGCGTGTGCGCGCGTGCAGAACGTGCGGGGAGCACCGCGCGCATCGAACATCTCGTCGTAGGTGGCAGAAATCGGCTGATAGCCGTCGAACATGGAGGCCCTTACGTGAGCGTTCTCTTCCAGCACACCTCTCTTTTTAGATCCACTAGAGGTACACCGATAGGCTCAATCGACGAGGTTACGTCCAATTGACGGGACCGAAACGCGCCGGCAACCGAACGCGCCTAGTGGATACGTTAGGGCACAATTTCATGGCCATCCGCGTCGCACTCCATCACACGACTCGCTATGCGTACGACCGCCCCGTGCAGCTTTCGCCGCACGTGGTGCGACTGCGTCCCGCCCCCCATTCACGCACGAAGGTCACGGCCTACTCGCTGCGCATCGAGCCCCGAGAGCACTTCCTCAACTGGCAGCAGGATCCCTTCGGCAATTACCAGGCGCGCCTCGTGTTTCCGAAGCGCGCGCGCGAGCTCGTGGTCGAGGTCGACCTGATCGCCGAGCTGACCACGATCAATCCCTTCGACTTTTTTCTCGAAGAGAGCGCGGAGCACTACCCTTTCGTCTACGAAAAGGCCCTGCAGAGCGACCTTGCGCCCTACCTGGCATGGGCCGAGCCTGGGCCGCGCCTCGGCCAGCTCGTGGGGCGCATTCGCGACGACATCGCGCGCGAAGGCCGGCGTCCGGTCGACGTGCTGGTCGAGCTCAACCAGCTCATCCAGCGCTCTCTGCGCTACGACATCCGCATGGAGCCGGGCGTGTTCGAGCCCGAGGAGACGCTCACGCGCGGTCACGGCTCCTGTCGCGACTTCGCTTGGCTGCTCGTCAACGTGCTGCGCGGGCTCGGTCTCGCGGCCCGCTTCGTCTCGGGCTACTCGATTCAGCTCGTCGCGGATCAGAAGCCCCTCGAGGGCCCGAGCGGGGTATCCGCAGACTGCTGCGATCTTCACGCCTGGGCTGAGGTGTTTCTACCGGGCGCAGGTTGGGTCGGGCTCGATGCGACGAGTGGGCTCTTCTGCGGCGAAGGGCACATCCCGCTCGCGTGCAGCGCAGAGCCCACGTCGGCCGCACCGGTGACGGGCAGCTACGCCTGGAACAAGCGAACCGACGACGACGAGCTCGACGAGCGCTTCGAGGTGCGCATGCACGTCACGCGCGTGGAAGACAGGCCGCGGCCCACGAAGTCGTACACGGAGGAGCAATGGCAAGCCGTGGTCGCCTGTGGCGATCAGGTCGAGCGCGCCCTCGCAGCGGGCGATGTACGTCTCACCATGGGCGGCGAGCCCACCTTCGTCTCGATCGACGACCTCGAGGGCGACGAGTGGAACCACACCGCGCTCGGTCCCACGAAGCACAAGCTCGCCGACACGCTCGCGCGACGCCTGCTGGCGCGCTTTGCCCCCGGCGCACTGCTGCACCACGGACAGGGCAAGTGGTACCCCGGTGAGCCCCTGCCGCGCTGGGCGACCTCCATCTATTTTCGTCGCGATGGCGAGCCCGTGTGGAAGGATCCACGTCGCATTGCCGACTTCGATCCCGGGCGCAACGCAGGCATCGAGGCAGCCCAACGTCTCATGCACGAGCTGTGTCGGCGCCTCGGCGTGAGTGAGCAGTTCGCGCTGCCCGCCTACGAAGACACGCTCTACTACCTGTGGCGCGAGCGCCGCCTGCCCCAGAACGTCGATCCCTTCGACAGTAAGCTCGACGATCCGCTCGAGCGCGCGCGCCTGTCCCGCATCTTCAGCCAGGGGCTGTCCAACGCTGTGGGTTACGCGCTGCCGCTCGCGGTGTCCGAGAGCACAGGGCCCGGCCCCCACTGGATGAGTGGGCCCTGGTTTCTGCGCGACGGGCGGCTGTATCTGTTGCCCGGTGACTCCCCGCTCGGCTTTCGCTTGCCCCTCGACGCCTTGCCCTGGTGCAAGCCCGAAGACCGTCTCGATCCTGTCGCCGTCGACCCCTTCGCGCCTCGCGCGCCGCTCGCGTCACGCCACATTCTCGCCCAGCCTCGCCCTGGCATGCTCGGCGCAGGATCACGGCAGCCGCCACGTCCCGACGCGCCCGAGCCCTTCGCCTCGGCCACGGGCACCGTGCGCACTGCGCTGTGCGTCGAGCCGCGCGACGGCGCTTTGCACGTGTTCATGCCACCGCTGCCGACACTCGAGAGCTACCTCGAGCTCGTCGCCAACGTCGAAGATGCGCTGTGTGAGCTCAACCTCGAGGCGCGGCTCGAAGGTTATCCGCCGCCGCCCGACCCACGCCTCGAGCGCCTGCAGATCACGCCCGATCCCGGCGTGATCGAGGTCAACATCCATCCCGCCCATTCATGGCGCGAGGTGCTGGCCCACACGACCACGCTCTACGAAGAAGCGCGCGCCTGCCGCCTCGGCACCGACAAGTTCATGCTCGATGGCCGTCACACGGGCACCGGCGGCGGCAATCACCTGGTGCTGGGCGGTCCCACACCGGCCGATAGCCCGATCTTGAGGCGCCCCGATCTGCTGCGCAGCCTGCTCGCCTACTGGGTCAATCACCCTTCCCTGTCGTACCTGTTCTCGGGCCTGTTCATCGGGCCCACGAGCCAAGCACCACGCCTCGACGAGGCACGACACGACGCGCTCTACGAGCTCGAGGTGGCCTTCGGCGCGATGCCGGCAAACCAGGGCGCTCCCGCACCATGGCTCGTCGATCGACTGTTTCGCCATCTGCTCACCGACGTCACTGGCAACACCCATCGCACCGAGATCTGCATCGACAAGCTGTACAGCCCCGACTCGTCTGCCGGACGCCTGGGCCTCGTCGAGCTGCGCGGCTTCGAAATGCCGCCCGATGCCCGCATGAGCTGCGCCCAGCAGCTGCTCGTGCGCGCGCTCGTCGCATGGATGTGGAAGAAGCCCTACACGCGCGAGCCTTTGCGTTGGGGCACGAGCCTCGTCGATCGCTTCACGCTGCCGCACTTCGTGATGCAAGACTTCCGCGATGTCATCGACGACCTGCAAACGGCCGGCTTTCCGCTCGAGCAGGCGTGGTTCGAGCCGCACGCGGAGTTTCGTTTTCCGCGCTACGGCCATGTAGCCATCGACGGCGTCGAGCTGTCGCCAGTCCGTCGCGTCGAGTCGCACGGGCACGGGG
>CAYNOM010000373.1:0-1123 GCA_964398415.1 uncultured Polyangiales bacterium
AGCCGGCGCGCGGCTCGTTCCGCGCTTTTCTTTTTGCCGCGGCCGAGAACCATCATCGAGACGCCGTCGAGGGCGGACACGGCCTGGGTCAGCTCGCCCGCAGTGCTGCAGCCGACCACCGCAGCCGTCGGGAAGCGGGTTTTCAGGCCGGCCCCGATGGCCCCACCGTCATGGTTCGGCGATGCGAAAAACAGCACGCAGACCGGATCTCGAACCTCGGTCTGGTGACAGAGAGCATCGACGACGGCCGTGGGCTCCCGCTCTTTGGTGTGCGCGCTCGCGATATCGCTGGTCATCTGCTTCTTCATCCATCTTGGCCAGAGGCCATTCGAAAACCCATCTCGCGCAGGGCCACGAGCACCTTGGCCACGCGTGCGGCGTCCTGGCCCTGTCTCGGGTCGATGTCCTGTAGGTTCACGCCCGTCCGCAGAATCACGCGTGCGTTGATCATGGCGAGCCGATCGGTGCCACCGAGCTCGGCCACGAGCGCCGAGCGGACCTGTTGCAGGTTTCTCATCCCACCCCCAAAGCAGAGATGATAGTCAGCCTGCGCCCGAAGCTGAATGTGGGCTTGTGGCGCCGGTGTGCTCGCGGTGGCCCGGAGCGCTTTTGACGTTGCAAAACCGCGCGCGGCCCGCATCGTGTGCGGCCCATGATTCGTCTCGATTCCGTCAGTAAGCAGCACGGCCAGCAGATCCTCTTCCTCGAAGCTTCGATGAGCCTGTTTCGGGGCGAGAAGGTGGGCTTGGTGGGCCCGAACGGCTCCGGCAAGAGCACCATCTTTCGTCTGATCGTGCGCGAAGATCAGCCCGATTCGGGGGGGGTTGTCGTCGATCGCGGGGTGACCATCGGCTACTTCGACCAGAACGTGGGCGAGATGCGTGGCCGCAGCGTGGTCGAGGAAACCATGGCGGGTGCCGGCGAGGTGGCCGAGGTGGCCCATGCCCTGCACGAGGTCGAGCACGCCATGGCCGATCCGAGTCGCGGCGACGAGCTCGAGGCTCTCGTGACGCGCTTCGGCGAGCTGCAGGCGCGGTTCGACGAGCTCGGCGGCTACTCGCTCGAGTCGGATGCACGCGAGATCCTCGCGGGTCTCGGCTTTGCGCCCGAGAGCGTGGATGAC
>CAYNOM010000373.1:1133-6511 GCA_964398415.1 uncultured Polyangiales bacterium
GCAAGCTCTCGGGTGGCTGGAAGATGCGCGTGGCGCTCGCTCGCATCTTGTTGATGAAGCCCGACGCGCTTCTGCTCGACGAGCCCACGAACCACCTCGACATCGAGTCGATCGTCTGGCTCGAGCAGTTTCTGCGCAATTTCCAGGGCGGTTTGATCATGACCTCGCACGATCGCGAGTTCATGAATCGGCTCGTCTCCAAGATCGTGGAGATCGACGGCGGCGAGCTCACGACCTACACGGGCAACTACGACTTCTACGAGAAGCAGCGCGCCATCGCGGCGGTGCAACAGGAGGCGCAGTTTGCGCGCCAGCAGGCGATGCTGGCCAAGGAAGAGGCCTTCATCGCGCGCTTCAAGGCGCGAGCCAGTCACGCGGCGCAGGTGCAGTCGCGCGTGAAGAAGCTCGAAAAGATCGAGCGCGTCGAGCCACCGCGGCGGCGCAAGGTGGTCGAGTTCGATTTCGCGAGACCCCCGCGTTCCGGCGAAGATGTCGCCAAGCTCGACGGCGTGAAGAAGGCCTGGGGTGCGCGCACGCTCTACGATCGCCTCGTCCTGCTAGTGAGGCGCCGCGAGCGTTGGTGCGTGATGGGCGTCAACGGTGCGGGCAAGAGCACGTTGCTCAAGCTGGTGGCGGGCGCGACGCACCCCGACGCGGGCAGCGTGACCCTCGGCGGCAGCGTCAAGCTCGGCTACTTCGCTCAGCACGCGATGGATCAACTCGACGGTGAGCTGAGCGTGCTCGACACCTTGATCTCGGCCTATCCGCGCGCGTCCAATGCCTCCTTGCGCACGCTGGCCGGCGCCTTCGGGTTTCCGGGCGACGACGTGCTCAAGCGCGTGCGCGTGTTGTCCGGGGGCGAAAAAGCCCGCGTCGTATTGGCACGCATGATGTTCGACCCGCCGAATTTTCTCGTGCTCGACGAGCCGACGAACCACCTCGACATCGATACGAAGGAGATGCTCACGCGCACGCTGAGTGACTTCGAGGGCACGATGCTCTTCGTGTCCCACGATCGTCACTTTCTCGGCGCCATCTCGAACCGCGTGCTCGAGGTCTCTCCACAGGGCGTTTCGCTCTATGGCGGTGGCTATACCGAGTACGTCGAAGCGACCGGCCGCGAGGCGCCTGGCTTGAGCTGAGCTCCAAGCTTTGCAAGCCCGGACACGGCCATGCCGTGACGAGCTTTCAACGCCCTTCGAAAACGGCTCACCGCGAAGATGCGGAGAGGTGGCTCGAGGTGTCTGATGTGGAGTGGTGAGCGGGCCCGAGCGCGCCTTTTCGCGTCATGCCCGACTCACGCACTCAGTGCGCCGCGGGCTGCGCGGGCTCGGCTGCGACCGGCTGGCCCTCGGTGGGCTGGGCCTGCTCGGCGGCCTGCTCCGCACCCTCCGCGGGTTGCTCGGCAGGGATCGTAGCGGGCTGGCCCTCGGCGGCAGCCACGGCCACCGGCGTGGTGGGTGCAGCAGGGGCGGCAGCCATGTCGGTCGACTCCTCGAGCTGCTCGTCGGGCTTCTTCTCGCAGCCGAGCGCCAGCACGCTGCTGAGGGCCACGATCGAGAACAGGGTACGAGAGATACGTGCCATCTTAGCTTCCTCCTCGCCGCGAGAGTGAATCCCTTTCGGGTTCGCGACGTGATGAGAGACAGCATGGGGCGAACGCGCCGCGTACCCAGCGGTTCGAGGTGCTGAGCGACAACGTTTTACATTCGGCGGCAAGCTGCGGTGCGCGACGTCAGGGTGAGTTTTGTCGCCATTTCGCGAACCTCCGTCCGAGTCGAAACCGGGAGAGCGACACGTCGTCCATGACAATTGCCGCCCCTCCAAACAAACGCCGGTGTGAGGCGGATCGCTCGTGGGCCACGCGCCGGCGATCGCCGTCGCCTGCCGAGGGGCAGCGTTTTGTAGGCGACCTCTCCGCCCGCACCCCCCTGCGTCAGCGACAGACGCGCGCGCTCGTGAAAGCGCCGCCCGGTTCGCAGCGATAGCCGCTGCCGCAATCCAGGTTCGCCTCACACACGCAGGTCCTCGACAGCGCGCAGCCTGCGTACGGCAGCGCAGGCGCGCCGTCGCGCAGTTGATGCCACTGCTCGTTCTCGAACAGGCCCTCGGGGTCGAGCGCGCGCTTCTGCGCGAGGAAGGCATCCCACGCCGGGTATTGCGCGGAGCCCAGGCCGGCGAACACCGGCGGCGAGTTCTTGCCCCAGTGCGGCCGGCCCAGGTACTTCGTGAGCGTCAGCTGCTGGATCTCGTCGTACACGGCGGACGAGCGCTCGTAGGTGGTCTCGGTCGCGTCCTTGGGGACGTGAATTTCGAACGACACCGTGTCGACGCCGTAGTGCAGCCCGAGCGCGCGATCGGATGCCTTCGAGAAACGGAGGTACAGACCGAGCACCGGGAAGCAGCCGCGATTCTTCGCCAGGATCGCGCGCACGTCGCGCATCCAGTCCTTGAGCTGAGAGACGGGAAACGCGATCTCCATCGTGCGGCTCTGCACGTTCTTGCCGTTCCAAGGACACTTGCCGGGTTCGCAGCTCGACGCGAGGATCTCGTGCGAGAAGCCGACGGGCGCAGACTTGGGCGACTCTCGCGCGTCGATCGGCGCGAGCCACACGTTGGCGCGGAGCAGCTCGACGTCGCATTGCGCGCGCTGGGGCAGTGCATTGAGCAGGCGGTAGGGCGTGTCGCCCACCAGGTTGAACACGCCTGCGGTCGACGACCACAGGTTGTGCTGCGACCTGCCCGGGGTGTCGAGCGCGACGCGATCGTAGTAGTCGAGCACGTAGCGGCCGTTGCCGGCGAACCACATCACCTTGGCGTAGTCGTGGGCCGCCACGTCGGACAGGATGTGCTCCTCGAGCCCGCGGTCGGTGCCGGACGCGTGTCCGTACCGCAGCTTGAACTGCGGCACGACCTGCAACGTGACCTCGACGACGACCCCGAGCAGACCGAGGTGTACGGCGGAGGCGGCCAGGGCAGCACCCGTCAGCACGCGCACCCGCCCGAGCCCATCGACGACCGTCATCGAGACGGCGAGGTCTGCGATCGCATTGGCGAAGCGCAGCGAGGAGTTGTGCGCGCCGGTGGCCATGCCGCCCGCGACGCTCACGCCCGTGTAGTCGGGCATGGTGGTCACGGCGTAGCCGTGCTCGTGCAGAAAGCGGGAGAGATCCTCCATGCGCACGCCTGGCTCGACGCTGACGGTCTGGGCAGCGCGGTCGAGGCCTCGCACACGATTCATGTTCGCGAGGTTGAGCAGGATGCCGCCCTGTTCCGGGCAAATGAAGCGGCTGTTGCTGTTCGAGGCCGGCACGGAGATGGCCTTGATGCGCTTGCCTTCGCGGCGCGCGCGGAGCACCGCCGCCTGGACCTCGCTCACGTTGCTGGGCGAGATCACGTCCGACGGCAAGCACCGCACGGTGCCCTGGTAGTTGTCGACGGCGACGTTGCCCGCGTAGCCCGGTGCGACCGAGCCATCCGACCCGAGCCGTCCCGTCACCCACAGAAGGCCGCGTGTCACCAGAGCGAGATAGGGCTCGAGCGAGAGCGTCTGGGAATCATGACCGAGCGTCGTCACGAAGATGGGGGCCGCTCCTGCCTGCCGTGTCCAGGCGACCGGTTCGCCCTCGACGGAGTACAGCACCTCGAGATCGTCGAGGGCCCGCTCCACCCGATACAGCTCGTCACGTGGCGTGCGAAAGCGCGAAGGGAGCCCTGCCGTGATCGGGTGATCGAGCACCTTGTCGACCTCCAGCGCGCGCGCGAGGTCGTGGCGAACGCTGTTGATGCCGAGAAACTGCCACCACGAGGGGAAGGCCAGCGTCGGATGGGCGGCCTGCCAGGCCGCCTCGCGTCGACTGAGCTGAACGCCGCCAAACCAGTTGCCCTCGAGCGTGACGCTCGGCGAAGTGGCGCGGAAGCTGTGCGCCGCGCAGTGCAAGAGCACCGCAGGCACGCCTCGCTGCGTGGTCTCGTCGATCAGATTGCGCACGCGTTCGAGCCGGTCTTCCGACGGCAAGCACAAGTTGTATACGACGGCGTCGTAACCAGCAGCAAAACTCTGGATCTCCAAGGTCGACAAGGTGTCCGCCTGCTGCTTGCCGACCAGCGTGATTCGCACGTTGGCCCGCTGCTCGAGCGCGTTGATCAAGCTCTCGGCCTGCTCTGTGTAGTCGTGCCAGAAGCCGGAGTAGTCGGTCAGGTACAGCACTTCGAGCGGCTCAGCCGCGCGGGCGCGCGAGGCGCCGGTCAATCCGAAGCACACGAGCGCGAGCACGAGCGTGCCCGCCGCCCAACGTTGGCGGTTCATGGGGATGCGACTCCGTGGTGGGGAATGAGAAAGCCGCGCCGCCTACTCGTGGCGGTGGCTACGCCCAGGCTCTATCAGGCTCGTACAGCTTTGCACGAGGTTTCTGTACAAGGCGTGGGGCTGCGCACGATGGCGGGCTCAGCCCTTGGCGCGCAGGCCCTTGGCGCAGTCGGGACAGATGCCGTGGGTGAATTCCGCGTCCGTGCGCTGCGCGATGTAACGCTCGATGGGGACCCACTCGCTGGGCGGCTGCTCGTTGCGGATCTTCTTGCACCAGGCACAGATGGGCAGAAGGCCTTGCAACGTGCGCACCTCGGCCAGCGCGGCGCGAAGCTCGATCAGGCCTTGGTCCTTCTCGCGCATTGCATCGCGCAGGGCCGACAGGGAGAGGCCGACGATGAGGTACACGGTGAGGCGTAGGAGGCCGTTGACCCACGGTACCCAGGCATTCGTGTAGCTCGTGCTGAAACTGAACACCGGATCGCTGAGCAGGTGGTCAGCGATCAACCCGACTGCGCTCGAAGCGCCCACGGCCCAGAGGGCCGCGCCCTTGCCCCCTCTCCAGGCGACGAGACCGACCACGGGCACGTAGAAGGCCGACGGCGACAACTCGTGCCCGGTGATGACGTCTACTACGCCCAGGGCGCCGATGAGCAGGGCGGAAGCCAACATTTCGGGTAGGGTTAGCCCGGCCCTGGCCCGCAGTCGCAGCATGCTCTTCGCAGTCGCTCGACCCGGCACTCGACTCGCCCCCCAGACGACTCTGTGGCTACCTGCTCCGGTTAACTGTTGCAGTCCCTGTATATTCCCGCCTGGCACGGCGGCTTTTGGGCCAAGCTGGGGGCGTGACATCGTGTCGCAGGGCACGCCCGAGGGAGCGTGGTTAGGTTCGGACGATGACGAAGTCGCTCGCGTGGCCATGGCGTGCGTCACGCCATCCCCTCTTGGGATGGGGTGTCGTGCTGCTCTTGGGGCTCACGACACCGGCGGCGGCACAGGTCCCGGAAGGCGCACCAGCCGCGGCCGCCGCAGACAGCGAGCTCGAGCGCAAAGCCCGTGCGCTCGAGGG
>CAYNOM010000374.1:0-6511 GCA_964398415.1 uncultured Polyangiales bacterium
GACAAGGTGGATCGCATTCACGGCCTGAATGTGTCGTTCGTCACGACCGCCAAGAACGACGAACAGGGCCGCGCCCTGCTCGCCGAGCTTGGAATGCCGTTCCGTAAGTAGGGAGAGAGCCATGACGACCGACCCCATTGCAGACATGCTCACGCGCATCCGCAACGCGCAGATGGCTCGCCTCGACCGCACGGAGATTCCGCTGTCGAAGGTCAAGCTCGCGATAGCTCACCTTCTCAAGCGCGAAGGCTACATCGCGGACGTCCGCACCGAAGAGGGCGTGCAAGGCAAGCTGACGGTGGTGCTGCGCTACGGCGCCGGCCATCAGGGCGCCATTGCGGGCCTGCGTCGCAAGAGCCGTCCCGGCCGACGCCTCTACGTCGGTCAGCACGAGCTCCCCACGGTTCATCAGGGCATGGGCATCGCCATCATGTCCACGTCCAAGGGGATCATGACCGACAAGGACGCGCGCCGTGAAAACGTCGGTGGCGAGTTCATGTGTGAGGTTTGGTGATGGAAGCGCAACAAGACCAGCAGCGTCAGTCGCGCGTCGGAAAGCGCCCGATCACGGTGCCGAAGGGCGTCGAGCTCACGTTCGACGCGTCCACCGTCAAGGCCAAGGGGCCCAAGGGAAGCCTCGAGCGCAAGCTGCCACCCAAGGTGCTCCTGAAGCAGGACGGTGACGTCGTCACCGTAGGGATCGTGCCCAACGCAGGTGTCCAGGGACCCCAGTTCCAGGGATTGACGCGTGCGCTCGTGGCAAACATGGTACAAGGCGTCGCCTCGGGCTATGCCGTCGCGCTCGACCTGCACGGCGTCGGGTACCGCGCCGAGCTCAAGGGCACCGAGCTGACGCTGTCGCTCGGCCTGTCCCATCAGGTGACGTATCCGTTGCCAGCGTCGGTGAGCGCCCGTGTCGAGACACTCGACGAAGGCGGCACGAAGCGTCCGCGCCTGCACCTCGACTCCTGCGACAAGGAGCTACTCGGCCAGACCGCGGCACGCATTCGCTCCTTCAGGCCGCCGGAACCCTACAAGGGCAAGGGCGTGCGTTACATGGGCGAGAAGATTCGTATGAAGGCTGGCAAGGCCGGCGCGAAGGGTGGCAAGTAGTCCGCGAGATTCACCATCGCGCCAAAGGCAACGAGAGGATCCGAACCATGCTTGCGAAAGAAGAGGGCCGCGAGCGACGCAAGCGTCGCATTCGCAAGAAGATCGCTGGGACGACGGAGCGTCCGCGTCTCAGCGTTTTTCGCAGCGCCAAGCACATCTACGCTCAGGCCATCGACGATTCCCAGGGCGGAACCGTCGTCGCTGCTTCCACGCTCGTCCCGACGGTCAAAGAAGGCCTGTCCGGCACCAAGGTGGATGCCGCCAAGGCGGTCGGTGTCGCGATCGCGAAGTCCCTGCTCGAGAAGGGCATCGACAAGGTCGTCTTCGACCGCAACGGCTACCTTTATCACGGTCGCGTGAAGGCTCTCGCAGAGGCCGCGCGCGAGGCGGGCCTCAAGTTCTAGTCGGGTCCCAAGGCCCCAGGTTTAGGAGAACTCTCCATGGCGTACATTGACGCGAACACGCTCGAAGACCTCAAGGAGCGCGTCGTTAACATCAACCGCGTTGCGAAGGTCGTGAAGGGCGGTCGCCGTTTCGGCTTCAGCGCGCTGATCGTCGTCGGCGACGGCAAGGGTCACGTCGGCGTGGGTCTCGGCAAGGCCAACGAGGTTCCCGACGCCATTCGCAAGGGCAACGATCAGGCTCGCAAGAACCTCATTCGCGTGCCGTTGGTGCACGGCACCATCACCCACGAGGTGGTTGGCCGTCACGGTTCGGCCCGCGTCGTTCTCCGCCCGGCCAGTCCTGGTACGGGCGTCATCGCAGGTGGTGCGGTTCGCGCGGTCGTCGAGGCCGCGGGCATTCGTGACGTTCTGTCGAAGATCGTCGGCACCACCAACGCGCACAACGTCGTGCACGCCACCCTCGACGGCATGCGGCGTCTCGAAGACGCTGAAGATGTCGCCCGTCGTCGCGGAATCTCGGTCGAGCAGGTCCTCAACGGGACTGCAGGCTGAGGCGAAGGAGTCAGGCCATGAAGCCCAAGCTGAAGGTCACGCAAATCAGGAGCGGCGCGGGTCGCATTCCAAACCAGCGAAAGGTGCTGGCAGGCCTAGGCCTGCGCGGTCCCCATAGCTCGGTGACGGTCGACAACACGCCGTCCTTCCGCGGGATGATCAAGAAGGTGTTGCATCTCGTTACCGTGGAGGAGTGCGATGTCTGAGGCACAGGACAAACAGGTGCCCATTCTCTCTCGCTTGAGCCCGCCGCCGGGTGCCGTGCGCGATCGTATGCGCATCGGTCGCGGCATCGGCTCGGGCAAGGGCAAGACGGGTGGTCAAGGTCAGAAGGGCCAGAAGGCCCGCGGGACCATGAAGAAGCTCGGCTTCCAGGGCGGCCAGATGCCGCTTCAGCGCCGCCTGCCGAAGATCGGATTCAACAACATCTTCGGCCGTCATCTCGCCCCGGTCAACGTCGGCGACCTGACGCATTTCGCCGCGGGCTCCGCCGTGGACGAAGCCACGCTCCGATCGGAGCGTCTGGTCCGTGGCCACTGGGATGGCGTCAAGATCCTGGGTGGCGGCGAGATCGATCGCGCCCTCACGCTGAAGGTCGATGCCATCAGTGCGAGCGCCAAGGAAAAGATCGAGAAAGCCGGCGGCAGCGTCGTGCTCCTCGAGCGGAAGGCCCGCGGCCCCCAGGCCGAGTGAGCCCTGCGAAGCCCGTGTCGGTCGTCGTCCGTAAGAAGGGTGGTTCACGTTGAGCGTCTTCGCCAACATCGGCAAGATTCCCGAGCTGCGTCGTCGCATCCTGTACACGATCGGGATGCTGGCGATCTATCGCGTCGGCATCTTCGTCACGACCCCGGGCGTCGACCGCAACGTGATGAAGTCCATCGTCGCGGACCAGAGCGCCACGTTCCTGGGCATGTTCAACATGTTCTCGGGAGGTGCACTGGAACAGCTCTCGATCTTCGCGCTCGGGATCATGCCGTACGTCTCGGCAAGCATCATCCTGCAGCTCATGTCGGTGGTCATCAAGCCACTGGAGGAGCTGCGCAAAGAGGGTGAGGCCGGGCAGCGCAAGATCAACCAGTACACCCGCTACGGGACGATTCTCATCAGCCTCGTTCAAAGCGCGGGTCTCGCGATGTACTTCGAGGGCCTGAACGGCTCGACGCAGTATGGCGACGTCGTCCGAGAGCCGGGCTGGACGTTCCGCTTGATGACGATCATCTCGCTCACGACGGGCACCGCCTTCATCATGTGGCTCGGTGAGCGCATCGGTGAGCGCGGCATCGGCAACGGCACGTCGATGATCATCTTCGCGGGCATCGTCGCAGACCTACCCGACGCCGCCTTCCGCACCAGCTCGCTGCTCAAGACGAGTGAGAGCCTTCAGCCCGTCGACTTGCTGCTCGTGGCCTTCATCTGCTTGGCCATCGTTTGGGTCATCTGCCGGGTGGAGCGTGCCCAGCGCCGCATCCCCATCCACTACGCCCGCCGCATGGTAGGGCGCAAGATGTACGGCGGTCAGACGTCGCACCTGCCTCTGCGCGTCAACATGAGCGGTGTCATCCCGCCCATCTTTGCGTCGTCTCTGCTGCTCTTCCCATCGACGCTGCAGCGCCTGAATCTGCCAGGCATGGAGTGGCTCACGGGCCAGCTCACCCCCGACAACTGGCTGTACATCACGGTCTTCGTCGGGATGATCATCTTCTTCTGCTTCTTCTACACCTCGGTCACGTTTCAGCCGGTCGAGGTGGCGGACAACCTCAAGAAGCAGAACGCCTTCATTCCAGGCGTGCGTCCAGGCAAGAGCACCGCGGACTACATCGATCGCGTCGCGATGCGCATCACCGCGGGTGGTGCCGTGTACATCGCGTTCGTGTGCACGGTCCCGTCGATCCTTCAGAGCTACTTTCACGTGCCGTTCTACTTCGGCGGCACGTCCATCATGATCGTCGTCGGCGTCGCGCTCGACACGGTGCAGCAGATCGAGAGCTATCTCATCACGCGGCACTACGAGGGCCTCACGGGACCGAGCGGTGCGCGTATCCGCGCGCGGAAGGGGTGAGCCGTGGACTTGGTGCTATTCGGACCCCCCGGGGCAGGCAAGGGTACGCAGTCCAAGCGACTCGTCGAGCTCCTGCACGTTCCCCAGATTTCTACGGGCGACATGATGCGCGCCGAGCGCGCTGCGGGGACGGAGCTCGGCCAACGCTTCGATCATTTCATGGCCCAGGGGCTGCTCGTGCCCGACGAGCTCGTGCTTGAGCTGATCGAGCAACGCTTGAACCAGGCGGATGCCGCGAACGGCACCATCCTGGACGGTTACCCACGCACGGTGGCCCAAGCGGAGGCGCTGGATGCCCTGCTTGAAAAGCTCGGGCGCAAGATTTCTAAGGTGATCTCCATCGAGGTCCCCCTGGCTGAGATGGTCGAGCGGGCGGTAGGGCGCAGGATCCACGAGGAGACTGGACGCATCTACCATCTGCGCTATGATCCGCCCCCCCTAGGCCTAGAGGGGAAGCTGGTGCAGCGTAAGGACGACACCGAAGAGGTGGTCCAGAAGCGCTTCACCGAGTACGAAGACAAAACTCGGCCGGTGCTCGACTACTACAGCGAGCGCGGCTTGGTGAGCGCAGTAAACGGGGTCGGTTCCCTCGATGAGGTGACGACCCGGATCAGGGCGGCCTTGGGAGTTTGAGGTCGCAGGTAGCGGAGACAAAGCTGGCGAGTGACAGAACGACGAGAGATTGAAGGGACCGTGGAGCAGGCCCTACCCAAGGGCCTCTACCGTGTCCGCTGTGACGATGGACAGATCATCACAGCCTCTCTCGGCGGGGTTACCCGCAATGTGACCGTGAAGGTCATTCCAGGCGACAGAGTGGCAATCGAGGTTTCCCCGTTCGACCCTACGCGCGGACGGATCAAGGCCCGCAAGAAGTAACCGACAGAGGCTCGATCATGAAGGTACGGCCCAGCGTCAAGAAGATTTGCGACAAGTGCAAAGTGATCCGCAGGAAGGGCGTTCTCCGGGTCATCTGTGACAATCCGCGCCACAAGCAGCGGCAAGGCTGAGGAGAGCGTTTCATGGCACGCATTGCAGGTGTCGATCTTCCCGCGCGCAAGCACATCACGATTGCGCTGCGCTACCTGTTCGGAGTCGGTCCGGCCAAGGCCAAGCTGATCTGTCAGGAGACCGGGATCCCCGAGAACAAGAGGACCGAAGAGCTCACGGAAGCGGAAGTCAAGCGCATCCGCGAGTTCTTGGATGCCAATCTGCGCGTCGAGGGCGACCTGCGCCGTGACATCGCAATGGATATCAAGCGGCAGATGGACCTCGGCACCTTCCGCGGTCTACGCCACCGCAAGGGCCTGCCGTGCCGCGGGCAACGCACAAAGACCAATGCCCGCACTCGCAAGGGGCCGCGTCGCGGCGCCACGCGTCGCTGAGCGGCCGAGCGCAGTAGGAGAACGTCATGGCAAATCCCAAGGCCGGTAAGAAGAAGGCCAAAAAGAATATCGCGACGGGAATCGCGCATATTCAGTCGACCTTCAACAACACGATCGTCACCGTCACGGACGTCCACGGCAACACCGTTGCCTGGGCCAGTGCGGGCGGCAGCAACTTCAAGGGCTCGCGTAAGAGCACGCCCTTTGCGGCTCAGGTTGCCGCAGAGAACGCGGCGCGTCGTGCCCAAGAGCACGGCATGCGTTCGGTCGCCATCTTCGTGAATGGTCCTGGCGCCGGTCGCGAGTCGGCCCTCCGCGCGTTCCAGATCGCGGGCATGAAGGTGACCCTCATCCGCGACGTGACTCCTGTTCCCCACAATGGTTGCCGGCCTCCCAAGCGCCGTCGCGTTTGATCTGCTGAGAAGGACACCGCCATGGCTCGTTATATTGGACCCGTCTGCCGTCTCTGCCGTCGCGAGGGCACGAAGCTGTTCTTGAAGGGCGATCGCTGCTTCACCGACAAGTGCGCAGTGGACCGCCGTCCCTATCCGCCCGGGCAGCACGGCCAGCGTCGTGCGAAGTTCACCGAGTACGGCATCCGCCTGCGTGAGAAGCAAAAGGTGTCCCGCATTTACGGCATCCTCGAGCGTCAGTTCCGCCGCTACTTCAGCGAGGCCGACCGCACGAAGGGCGTCACCGGTGAGAACTTGCTCTCGCTGCTCGAGCGCCGCCTCGACAGCGCGTGCTTCCGGTTGGGCTTCGCCGCGACGCGTTCGGAGGCTCGCCACCTGGTTCGCCACAAGCACGTGTCGGTGAACGGTCGCGCGGTGAACATTCCCTCGTACCGACTGCGTCCCGGCGACAAGGTCGAGGTGCGCGAGAAGAGCCGCAAGATGACGCGCATTTCCAGCGCGCTCGACCAGGCCGAGCGGCGTGGCGTTCCAACTTGGTTGGAGCTCAACCGGGAAGCCTTCACGGGCACCGTGAAGGGCATGCCGAAC
>CAYNOM010000375.1:0-6495 GCA_964398415.1 uncultured Polyangiales bacterium
CAGGCCTCGGGCAAGACGAGCCTCGCCGAGGTCGAGCGCTCGCACATCGAGCGCGTGTTGAACGAGATGGGCGGCAACATCACGCATGCAGCGCAGGCTCTCGGCATCGACCGCCGTACGCTGCAGCGCAAGCTCAAGGCCTACGGCATCGACGCCGACTGACACCCGGTGTGAGCCCTTACCTCGCTAAGGCGGCCCCGATTCGCTCAGCCGCACGCTGAAGCGCGCTCCGCCCAGGGGGCCTTGGCTGACGGAGATCACGCCACCGTGCTCGGTCACGATGCGCTTGACGATGCTGAGGCCGAGGCCCGTGCCCTGCTCCTTTTGCGTGAAGTACGGCTCGAAGATGCGCTCGCGTTCCTCCTCGGCTACGCCGGGCCCGTTGTCGTCGACGTGCACGCACACGCCCTTCTCCCACGCCTCCACGCGGAGCGCGATGCGCGGTGTCGCGCGCTCCGCGACCGCATCGCCCGCATTCTTGAGTAGGTTCACGAGCACCTGGGTGAGCTGATCGCGATCCGCACGAATCTGCGGCAAGGCGTCCGCGAGCTCGAGGTCGACCGCCACGTCCTCGGGGCGATGCAGGGTGAGCACGTCCTTGATGAGGGCCCCTACGTCGAGCGCGCCCGGGCGAGGCTTGGGCAGCCGTGCGTAGGCGCTGAAGTCGCGCACGATCCGCTCGAGTCGCCGCACCTCGTCGAGGATCGCTCGCGTCGACTCCTCGAAAATCTCGTCGAAGTCGGCAAGCTTGCGTGCCCGAGCCTTGCGCAGCGTCTCGATCGACAGCTGGATGGGCGAAAGGGGATTTTTGATCTCGTGGGCGATACGTTGGGCGACATCGCGAAAGGCCGCTTCGCGTTCGGCCGTGAGCAGCTTCGATCGCATCTCGCGCAGTTCCCTCGTCATGCGGTCGAAGGTGCGAAAGGTCTGATCTGCGTGACCTTCGAGCGTGACCCCGATCGAGGAGGTGAGGTCGCCTTCAGCCACCCTGCTCAGCGCCCGCTCGAGCTCGTCGAGTGCTTGCTCGTGAAGCCGCGTCTTTCGTGCGTACGCAAAGCCCATGAGGGCGCCGAGGGCCGCCGAGGCAAGCGCACACAGCGCGAATAGAAGTCGGGTCGAGTCGTGTTGCAGAGAAGGTCCGGGACGCTCCGCCAGGCGTGCGAGTATGCGGCCGCTTGCGTCGCGGGCGGCCCAGCCACGCGGCGTGCCTTCGCGGTCGACCTCGTGGCCGTCCGTATCACCCACCAAGAGCGTCGGGGAAACTTGCGTGTGCTCTGCGAAGGGAGCGAGCAGTTCCTGTGCCGACCATGCGATCACGATCCAGAGCGCATCGGGGCGCGCGCCGCGGCGGCACGCCGACATGAGCCACACGTCGCGCGTCTCGGTCACTGTCGCCACCCAGCGCGTGCGCATCGCCTCGAGGGTGGCCGCGTCGGGGATCGACAGCTTCGCGTTGCCGGCAAGGCGCTCGAGTCGCTGGCCCTGCTGTCTCAGGATCATGGGCACGGCCTCGAACGAGCGCGACAGCCGCAGCGTGACCTGAGCGGCCTCCGCGCGGCCATCGCCGTCGCTGGTCGCGAGCATCAGCGACAGGCGTTCCACGTGGATGTCGCTCTCGCACAGCGCTCGTATGCGCTGAACGCTCGCACGCTCGCGGGCAGCGAGGGCAACGCTGACCAGCGCCGAAGCATCCGACGCGCGGTCTTGCCGCGTCCCTTGCACGCGGGCATCGAGCTCACCCTGCCACAGCAACGATAGGAGAATGCTCGAGCCTGCTGCGACGACTGCGCCGATGAGACCGAAGATCACGCTGCGCATGATCGCCCTATTCGGTCAGCATGCTGCCGAGCTGCTCCATCATGAAGGTCGTCGGATCGGCGACGTCCGGGGGGCGTGCGACGGCCGTCGGTACGGTGTCTTCGAGAAACACCTCATCGATCGCGTCAGCCTGGCCCTCATAGGCGAGCAGACCCGAGGTGGGATCGATGCGCGCGGTCACCACGCCGCTCGGCGTGCCGAAGGGCAGGGCGGGCTTGCCCTCGTGGGCGATCTGCATCAGCTCGAGCCAGATCGGCAGCGCGCTCTTGCCCCCGCTCTCCTTGCGGCCGAGGGGGCGATGATCGTCGTAGCCCACCCAAACACCCGCCACGAGATCGGCCGTGTAGCCGACGAACCAGGCATCACGCGCCTGGTTGCTCGTACCCGTCTTGCCGGCCGCGGGGCGCTTGAGTGCCTTGGCTCTCGCGCCCGTGCCCTCTTCGATGACACTCGTGAGTAGGCTCGTCGTCACGTAGGCCTCGGCGGGGGTCAACACATCGCGTGGTGCGTCGACGCCCTTGAAGCGCAGCTCGCGGCCATCGGGCGCCACGATCTTTTGCACGAACCGCAGCTGACGAAAGCGTCCGCCCGCGGCGAGCGTGGCGTACGCGTTCGTGAGCTCCGACAGCTGCACTTCGCTTGCACCGAGTGCGAGGGGCAGGCTCGGCTCGAGATCGGTTGTGATCCCAAGCTCTTTGGCGAACGACACCACCGCCTCGGGCTTCAGCTCATCGATGACGCGGATGGCGACCAGGTTGATCGACTGCGCGAGGGCATGTCGCAAGCGTACGGGCCCGGCGTAGGACCAGGTTTCGTAGTTGCCGGGTTGGTATCTGTCGAACACGCCCGGGGCGTCGATCACCTGCGTGGCTGGCGTGAAGCGCCGCGACTTGATGCCGAGCGCGTATACGATTGGCTTGAAGGTGCTCCCAGGCTGCCTGCGCGCTTGGACCGCGCGGTTGAAGCCGTTCGTCGCGGCGTAGCCCCCGACGAGCGCTAGCACTTCACGGCTGCGCGGATCGACCAAGATGACGGCGCCCTCGGGACCGAGCGCGGGCTCAGTCTCCACAGGCTGCCCGCTCTCGAGCCTGCGCACCGTCACCCGCAGCTTCACGCCTGGCTTCGCGAGCGCCTTGGCGTCGAGGCCCTTCGGGTTGAAGCGGGCGAAGGTGGAGACATGGGCGATGGCACGGATGCCGTCGATCGACAGGGCCAACGTGCTCGCGTCGTCGTGGCCCAACACCACTGCATCGTAGTGTCCGCCGACGCGCAAAGCATCGCTCCCGGTGGCGTCGACCTTCGTGCGTGCGCGCAGCTTGCTCAGCTGCTTGTCGCCGATCAGAGGTCCGGTGAGTGGCGTCAGGTGTCCGTGGCGCGCGTCGATCTCGCTCAGGCCATCCTGCAGCGCTTTTCGCGCGTGCTTTTCGAGTGCGAGATCGACCGTGGTGATGACCGTGTAACCACCTAGCGCGGCCGCCTCCTCACCCACCGTGTCGATCAGCGCCTGTCTTCCCAGCGCGGCCATCTCGGGTGCGCGCTCGCCGATGTCAGGCACCGCGGCGAGCTTGGGCAACGCTGCGCGCGCTCGCTCGATCTCGGACAGTGGCAGGTCTGCCCAGTACAGCTCACGCTTCTGTTCCAGCTGGTCGAGCACGAAAGCCTGGCGCTTCTTCGCGGCCTCCGGGTGGCTCCTCGGGGACAGATAGGTGGGCGACTGGGGGATCCCCGCGATGAGCGAAGCTTCGGCGAGCGTCAGGTTCTCGACGTCCTTGCCGAAATAGTAACGCGCGGCTTCCTGGACCCCGTAGCGCCCATGTCCGAAATTGATGTGGTTCAGGTAGAGAAAAAGGATCTCGTCCTTCGTGAGCTCTCGCTCGATGCGACGCGCGAGGATCAGCTCCTTGAGCTTGCGTTCGAGCGTGCGCTCCGGCGACAAGAGCAGGTTTTTCACGACTTGTTGCGTGATGGTGCTGCCGCCCTGGGTGGCGCGTCCACGCACGACCGCCTTCACGAGGATACGCATCATGCCCGGCAGATCCATGCCGCTGTGGTGATAGAAGTCGGCGTCCTCGGCCGCGAGCACGCTCAGCACGAGCACACGCGGAATGCGCTCCATCGGCACGACCGTGCGTCGTTCGGTGAACACCTCGCCGATCAGCTCGCCGTGGCGATCGAGCACGCGCGTCGTCTGCGCAGGCGTGTAGTTGCGCAAAGCCTCTGCGTCGGGAAGACCACGGCTGTAGTAGAGAAGAGCGCCCGCGATGCTGGCCGCCCCGAGCGTCGATAGAAATAGCGCCCAGGCCAGGATCAGTGCGAGCCAGCGTTGCGGTCCGTGCAGGGGGAGGCGCAGCTTTCTGCCGCCGGCGGAGTGCTTTGCGCGCGGACTCGCCGGCCTGGTGGTGGTGACGGACCTGGGGCGCTTTCGAGGCGGGCCTTTCGAGGCAGACTTTGGCGGCGGCCGCGACGTCGACATGGCGTGGCGCAAGTGTAGCGCGCCCAGGGCCGTTTCGCGCGCCTAGCCGCGCGACGTCGTGTCTGTGTCATGGCATCGCAGGATGGCGCGTCAGCGCGCCTTGCCGATCGTGATGCCGATGATCAGCGTGCCGCCCTCGTGCTTCTGCCCAGCCACGAAGAACGGATCGCCCGGTGCGGCCACGACCGTCATCAGCGGGAGGTAGTCGCGCTTGCCGGCGCGATTGATCGACACGCTCACCCGAAAGCGTCCCTCGGACGTCTTCTCGAGCAGCTGGATACGCAGCTTGCGGCCGTTTGGCAGCGTGACCTCGGCTTCTTGGCCTTGGCTGAGCTCGAGCTCGTTCTTGGCCAGAAGGGTCTTCTTGGTGAAGCTATCGAAGGGAGGCTTGGTGAGCGCTTCGAGCGCACCGAGCGCCGGATCGATGCCGCTGCCTTCGCTGCTGCCAAGCACCACCACGACCTGAGCGACCTCGCTCTTCGGGTTCAGCTCGGCCTTTGCTTCGGCACGGGGGCTCGCTTGGGCCGCCGCGCTTCCCGAAAAGAGGCCCAAGGTCAGCAGTGCTGCGCACAAGGCGCGCGTGCGGGGGTTCCGCGCTGTGATGACCGCTCGGCTCACGGCGCCTCCTCTTCCTCGTCGGCGATCCAAACGACTGCGGTCGTGATGCCTTTGCTCTCGATTTCGAACACCGTGCCGGTGCTGCTACCGAAGTCGACGTTCTCGATCGCAGAGCCATGCACGCCGGGTGCCTCATTCGAAGCCAACGCGGCGGGGCCCACGGCGCTCTCGGCCGGCTCACGGGCGGGCGTCAAGGCCACCTGGGTGCCGGACGTACCCGGGGCTTCCGCGATGACCGCGATGAGTGCCGCCGCGGCGATGGCGGCTCCAGTCGTCAACGAGATCACCACGGCCCTCTGGTGCTCCATCCACTCACTGCGAATCACCTGGAAGCGCTCGCCGAAACCAAGGCTCTCGTTCCTGCGGATGTCCGACTGGATGTTCGAGAACAGCTCGTTCGAGTCGAGGCCCGTGGCCATCTCGTCAGCGGCTGCCTGAAACACCTCGCTCAAGCGCGCGAGCTGCGCGAGCCGCTTCTGCGCGTTCGGGTCGGACTCGACCTCGGCACGCACCGCGCGCTCCTCGACCGGTGACAGCTCACCGTCGTAGTAGCGTTGCAGGGTATCGTCGTCGAGCTCAGGTCTCATGGGCTTTGTCGTCTTGGGGAGTGAGGTCCCCGTCTACATACGTTGCGAGGGCGGCCTGCATTTTGCGGCGCGCGTGAAAGAGTCGACTCATGATCGTGCCCTTGGGCACCTTCATCACCTTGGCGATTTCTTCGTAACTCAAGCCCTCGACCTCGCGCAGCAGGATCACCTGGCGGTGGTACTCGGGCAACGTGGCCAAGGCCTCTTGGATCTTCTCGGCCAGTTCCTGTCGCGTCACCTTGCGGGAAGGATCTGCACCGGTGAGCTCGGGGGTAAGGTTTGCGGGATCGTCGCCTCCCTCGCCGTCGCGTTTCACCGCGTCGTCGTAGTCGACGTGTCGCGCGGTCTTCTTGCGCCGCACCTGGTCGATCGAGAGGTTCATGGTGATCCGGTACAGCCACGTGTAGAAGCTCGAGTTGCCTTGGAAGTTGCCGAGGTGTCGGTACACCTTGACGAAGGCCTCCTGAACGACGTCGCGGGCGTCCGCGGGATTCTTGACCACGCCGAGCGCCACCGCGTAGGCGCGCCGGTGATAGCGCTCGAACAGCGTGCGGAAGGCGGCCTGGTCGCCGTCTTGGGCTCGTTGAACCAGCACGAGGTCGTCGTCGGAGGATGCGTGAGCACCCTCGTTCGACGCGCCTCGCGCCCCGTCATTCACGGCCCGTGCCGTGGCCTGCGCGTCCTTGGGCCCCACCGGGGTCATGTGCCGCCTTGTAGCATGATTGCTCGCGAAACCGGGCCAAAGCGGCATCTTACCGGTGAACGGGTGACAAGGGGTCGAGTGCCCCCTAAAGTCGCCCCGCCCATGCTCGACCTCGCCACACTCAATCCCCCCCAGCGGGCTGCCGTGCTGCACGGCGAGGGGCCCCTGGTGGTCTTCGCCGGCGCCGGTAGCGGCAAGACCCGTGTGATCACGTACAGAATCGCCCAGCTCGTGGGCGAAAAGGGCGTCTACCCCGAGCGCATCTTGGCCGTCACCTTCACGAACAAGGCGGCGGC
>CAYNOM010000376.1:0-6488 GCA_964398415.1 uncultured Polyangiales bacterium
CTCGATCGTGGCGGCGGCCAGCGCGTCGTTGGCCGGGCGGTATCCGCCGCGCCATGCCGCGAGGAGCGCCCCGTCCACGTTCGGGCCGTACGCCGGCGCGTACATGCGGTGCTGGAGGAACCACAGGAACGGGTTGGAGATCGTGGTACTGAACGGGAAGGCAGGGCTGGCCGCGCTGAGCGAGGGCATTCGCTGCGAGCTTCTCGGCACCAAGATCCGCGTCAGCACCATCTTCCCGGGCTACATCCGCTCCGAAATCAACGAGAGGGTGAAGAACAAGCCCTTCATCGTCGACACCGACACCGGCTGTCGGGCCCTCGTGCGCGCCATCGAGAAGGAGCGCGCCACGGCCTACGTCCCAGCATGGCCCTGGCTTCCGCTGGGCGTCGTGATGCGCGGGCTGCCGCTCGGTCTCGTGAAGAAACTCGCCTGATCGCGCGCGTGTCCTACAGGGGCCTTCAGCGGGCCCTAGTAGGCGCAAGGCTTCTTGCGGTAGCTTCGCCGCATGTACAAGATCTCCCCTGTTTGGTGGGCGCTCTCGATCGCGCTCGTGTCTGCCTGTGGTGCGGCCGGTAAGGTAGAGAGCGACAAGAAGGGCGCCGGCGATCCCGAGCGCGATGCAGGGGACTACGTCGATGGGGGCGCGGGCGGCGGGTCTGTGACGCGCGATGGCGGGATGCCGCCGGGCGACGATGCGGGCCAGGTGCCCCAAGGCTGTGGTGATGGCGAGCGCGAGGCGGAATCGCCCACCGAGGCCTGTGACGATGGCAACAGCGTCGAGGGCGACGGCTGTAGCCGCACGTGCCAGGTGGAAGCCGGGTTTCTGTGTCCGCCGCTGGGCGGTGCGTGCGTACCGCGCTGCGGCGATGGGCTGCGGGTGGGCAGCGAGGCCTGCGACGACGAGAACACGCGCGACGGTGACGGCTGTTCGATCCTATGCGAGGTCGAGGCGGGCTTTGCCTGCCCCATTCAAGGTGAGGCTTGTGTGGCGGCCCGCTGCGGCGATGGCGTGATCGCGGGCGCGGAGGCCTGTGACGACGGCGCGCAAGAGAGCGGCGATGGCTGCAGCGCGGGCTGTGTGCTCGAGGAGGGTTGGGTGTGCATCGGCGGGGTGTGCTCGGCCGAAAAGTGTGGTGATGGCATCGTCGCCGGCGACGAGGTGTGTGACGATGGCAACACGAAGAGTGGCGACGGCTGTCTCGAGGATTGCCGCGGCAAGGAGCCCTTCTTCGCCTGCCCCGTGACGGGAGGTGCCTGCTCGAAGACCACGTTGTGCGGCGACGGCACGGTGACGCCCGACGAAGCTTGCGACGACTTCAACCGCGAGAACGGGGACGGATGCTCGAGCGCCTGCGAGGTGGAGAGCGGCTTCTCGTGCCCTGGCGGACGTAGCTGCACGTCGGTCTGCGGAGACGGCATCGTGGTCGGCAATGAGCAGTGCGACGACGCGGGCAACGCGGCGCCCGGCTGCGACGAGCGCTGTGATCTCGAAGAGGGCTACTTCTGCCCGACGCCCGGTGAGGCGTGCAAGCCGTCGGTGTGCGGCAACGGCGTGCGCGAGGGCCTCGAGCAGTGCGACGACGGCGCGCTCGCTGGCGACGGAGTGACGCCCGTGCCCGACAACAACCTCGGCGACGGCTGCACCCCGCGTTGCACGAGCGAGCCCGTGTGCAGCAATGGCGAGTGCGTCTCGAGCTGCGGCGACGGCATCATCGGCGACAGCGAAGCCTGCGACGACGGCAATACGCGCAACAACGACGGCTGCTCGTCGAGCTGCGAGCTCGAGGCTGGCTATCGCTGCCGCACGGTCACCCAGACGCCTGCTGCGACGGTGTCGATTCCCGTCGTGTATCGCGACTTCCGCGCGAGTAACTTCAAGGTGGGCACCTGCGGTGCGTCGGAAGCGCACTGCTGCAATACCGGCGAAGAGGGCTGCGCCCCTGGGCATCCAGACTTCCAGGGGCGTCCGAGCGGTGGTACGGGCATGGTGAAGACCGCGCTCGACGCGAATGGCAAGCCGCAGCGTACGGGTGCCGGCAATGGCTCCATCGCCAGCGACGCGTCGTTCTACGACTGGTATCGCGACAGTGATCGAAACATCACGGTGGTCGACCAATTGTCGCTGACTTCGTGTCCAGGCGGGACGTGCAATGCCGGCACCGGTCTGTGCGAGGGCGGCAGCCTGAACGGGCAGGATTGCGGAACCTATGTGTATGACAATAGCCTGTTCTATCCGTTGACTGGACGTGGCTACAACTCTCCCGCGCTCGCTGGAACGGGATACTTCGACGAGACGTACGCTGCTTGCGGCACCGACATCGCCCGCAACTTTCACTTCACGAGCGAGGTGCGCTACTGGTTCGAGTACGAGGGCGACGAGGTACTCTCGTTCCGTGGCGATGACGACGTCTGGGTCTTCATCAACGGCAGGCTCGCGGTCGATATCGGCGGTGTTCATGGCGCCCAGAGCGGCTGCATCAGCCTCGCGCCCAACCAGGCAGGCTGCTCGGGGGATCGCGCCAACATCGTGACTCCCGCCGAGCTCGGGCTCACGGTGGGTCGTATCTACGAGGTGGTCGTGTTCCAGGCGGAGCGAAACACTTGCGCCTCCAACTACAAGCTCACGCTCGCGGGATTCTTCACGTCGAAGACCGAATGCGAGCCCTTCTGCGGCGACGGCGTGGTCACCCCCGGCGAGCTGTGTGACTCGGGCAGCGTGTGTGCCGGCGGCGCGAACGACGGGCAGGACTGCGGCGCATCGACCCAGGCCGAGCAAGTCTGCGTGGATGGCGGAGGCGGGTGTCAGTCGCAAAACGAGCTCGCCACGCTGCCCTACGCCGGCTGCAAGTCGTGCACGGAGCGGGGCCCGTTCTGTGGCGACGGCCATCCCGACCTGGGGCACGAGGTGTGCGACGACGGCGCGCTGGAGAACGATGGGCGCTACGAAGGCTGCAACCCCGATTGCACCAGGGGCCCACGCTGCGGCGATGGCGAGGTCGATGGGTTCTTTGGCGAGCAGTGCGACGATGGTGCCGAGAACGAGGACGCCACCTACGGCGTCTGCCAGACGGATTGCACCCTCGGCCCACGCTGTGGCGATGGCACCACCCAGCGCGACGCGGGCGAGCAGTGCGACGACGGAATCAACCTGTCTCCCTACGGAGGATGCGCCCCCGGTTGTGTAACTGCGCCTTCGTGCGGCGATGGCCAGGTGCAGGCCGCGTTTGGCGAAGAGTGCGATGCCGGCGCGAAGAACGACGGCGCCTACGGAGGGTGCACCTCGCGCTGCAAGCGCGCGGCGTTCTGCGGCGATGGACGCGTGGACGAGGCCCAGGGCGAACAGTGCGACGATGGAAACGGCAACCCGTTCGACGGCTGTGACGCGCGCTGCCGCAACGAGAACGTCGTGATCTGAGGTGGCCCCCCGTGTACCATGGGGGTCGATGCGGGTTCAGGCGCTCTCGGAGTATGTCGCGGGCTTTCGCGGGCCCCGCGGTAGGGACGCGGTGCTCGGGGCCAGCGTGCCGTACCTGGTGGAGACCGGCACCTACAAGCCGCCCTCCGATCCGCCGATCGTGCGTGAAGGCTATCGAACGGGTGAGCTCGATCTCGACCAGGTGAGGGCCCGGCACCTCACGCTCGACCAGCGGCAGGTCTACGCGCTGCAGAAGCGACCCGGCTCGGCTTTTCCCGAGCTGATCAGCGTGGGGCGCGCGCCGAACGTCGATGTGCACCTCGCGCGCAACGGCATCTCCAAGCTGCACGCCCATTTCACCCGCGACGGGCGCGGCATCTACTGCGTGACCGATCGGGACTCGACCAACGGAACCTTCGTCAATGGGGTGCGCCTCGGGCCCGCCCAAACGATCGAGGTCGACGATGGCAGCGAGGTGCGCTTCGCATCCTACTGCTTCCGGCTCATGAGCCCCGAGCGCTTCGCCCGCCTGCTCGATGGGTTGATCCACGGGCGCTAGACCCACTCGCGGCGCGAACTTGCGTCGAGTGCGGTAGAGTGGTGGATGCAAAGAGCGTGGTTGTTGGGAGTCTGGATGTGCCTTGGCTGCGGCAGCGACGCCGCGAAGGGCGAAGCGAACGCGGGGGGAGGCGACGCTTCGATGACCCTCGACGGCGGGGCCGATGGGGCCGTGGCCACGCCGCTTCCGGCGCGTCCGAGCGAGGGCTGTGCGGGCGAGGTGTCGAGCGAGCGTACGCTCGAGACGGTGATGCTCGAATACGCTGGGGTCGAGCGCTCCTACAGCCTTTACATCCCGCAGGCAGGCAGCGCTGGCCCGAGACCGCTCGTGGTCAACTTTCACGGCTTTCGCTCCAATCCCTTGGAGCAGCAAGTTCTCTCGAAGATGAACGCGAAGGCCGATGCCGAGGGGTTCATCGTCGCCTATCCGCTGGGCATCGAGAACGTTCCCGATCCGAGCGGCCGCACGCCCACGGCTTGGAATGGAGGCACCTGCTGCGCCGAGCCAGCGGACCGCGACGACGAGGGCTTCGCCCGTGCGCTCGTGGCTGATGTCGGCAAGCGTACCTGCGTGGATGAGCGTCGCGTGTATGCGACCGGCATGTCGAATGGGGGCTTCATGACCCATCGTCTGGCCTGCGAGGCGGCCGATCTGTTCGCGGCGTTTGCTCCCGTCTCGGGCACGATGGTGCTCGATCCGGCAACCTGCAGCCCAGCGAGGCCCGTGCCCATCGTCATGTTCCACGGCACGGCCGATCAATCGGTGCCCTATGAGGGCGATCCGCCGACGCTCAGTGCCGAGGCTAGCTTCGAGGTCTACCGAGAGAAGAACGGGTGTCAGGGCGAAGCGAAGGTGAGCCTGGCGGAGGGCGGAGCACGCTGTGAGACCTTCGACGCGTGCGAGGGGGGCGTCGAGGTCACGTTGTGCAGCATCGAGGGCATGGCGCACTGCTGGCCTGGCAACAGCTTCTGCCCGGCGGGCCCCTCTACGACCGACGTGTCTGCCAATGACGAGATGTGGGCGCTGTTCGAGCGCCACGCGCTGCCCTGACCTGCCCTGACGAATCCTTTGTGCGCCTCGTTGGCTCTTAGTAAAAGGCGACCGCAAACAAGGAGACCTGGGTCATGGAGCGCATCGTGGTGATCGGAGCGGTTGCAGCAGGCATGAGCGCGGCCAGTCAGGCCAAGCGCCGAAAGAAGGGCGCGCAGGTGATCGTGCTCGAGCGCGGCACGCACGTGTCCTACGGGGCCTGCGGCATGCCCTACAACTTGCAAGACCCAGAGCGCCCGATGGATGACCTCGTGGTCATCTCCGCGGACAAATTTCGCGAGGAGCGCGGCATCGATCTGCGCACCGAACACGAGGTCTTGCGTGTCGACCGGGAGAAGCGCGTGTTGCTCGTGCGCGACCGAGTGCGTGGCGTCGACTACGAACAGCCCTACGACGCGCTCGTGTTCGCGACGGGAGCGTCCGCGGTGCACCTGCCCTTGAAGGGCATGGATCTCGAAGGGGTGTTGCCGCTGCGCACGCTCGCCGACGGACACGCACTCAAGGATCGCCTGGCCTCGGGCAGTGTGAAGGACGCGGTCATCTTGGGCGCAGGCTACATCGGGATGGAGATGGCAGAGTCGCTGCGCGCACGCGGCGTGCACGTCACGCTGCTCGAAAAGCTGCCCCAGGTGATCCCCGGCTTCGAGCCCGAGCTCGCCAAGTTGGTTCACGCGGAGCTCTTGCGCCACGAGGTGCGGGTGGAGACCGATATCGCGGTCAGCGAGGTGCGGCCCAGCCCAGGGGGCCGCCTGTCCGTGCTCACCTCTCGCGGTGCGTTCGAGGCGGACGTGGTGCTCGCTGCGGTCGGAGTCAGACCCAACGTGGCGCTCGCACGCGCGGCGGGCATCGCGCTCGGGCCGACGGGCGCCATTGCCGTCGACGCCATGCAGCGCACCAACGACCCGCACGTGTTCGCCGCTGGCGATTGCGCCGAGGCGTTCGATCGCGTGATGGAGCACGCGGTGTGGGTGCCCCTCGGCACGACGGCCAACAAACAGGGCAAGGTGGCAGGCGCCAACGCCGCGGGCGCGAGCGAGCGCTTCGCAGGCATTACGTCGACGGCTGCGTTCAAGGTCTTCGACCTGGAGGTGGGGCGCGCGGGCATGGCGCGCGCGGACGTGGAGCGTGCCGGCGTGGATGCCGTGCCGGTGGCCTCGAAGCACCGTACCCGGGGGCACGGCCAAGACGAGTCGAAGCCCATCGACACCGTGCTGTTCGTCGAGCGCGAGACGCGAAGGTTGCTCGGCGCGCAGGTCGTCGGCGGCGAGGGCGTCAAGGGGCGCATCGACGTGCTCGCCACGGCGCTGTACGCCAAGCTCACGGTCGACGACCTGGCCGCGCTCGATCTCGCCTATGCGCCGCCACTCGCTCCCGTCTGGGATGCGGTGCTGATCGCGGCCGGCGTGGCGCAAAAGGCCCTCGAATCGCCGCCGCGTTGAGCGTGGTACAGTCGGCGGGCCGTGA
>CAYNOM010000377.1:0-6484 GCA_964398415.1 uncultured Polyangiales bacterium
TGGCGCTCGGCGCCGCCATCCCGGGCATGGCGCTCACCCAAGAAGCCTCGGGCATGATCCTGCTCGACGTCACGCCGCACACGCTCGGCATCATGGTCGTCGGCGGCTACTTCGAAGCGCTGATCCCGCAGAACAGCACCGTGCCCACGTCGCGCTCGAAGATCTTCACGACGGTGCGCGAGAACCAGACGGCCGTGAAGATCCTCGTGCTCCAGGGCGAGTCGCATCGCGCCGAGGAGAACGAGCTGCTCGGCGAGTTCATCCTCACTGGGCTGCGCCGCGCAACGGCCGGGCAAGTCGAGGTCGAGGTGACCTTCGAGATCAACGCCGACGGTATCGTCAGCGTGCATGCGAAGGACATGGAGACAGGCATGCAGCAAACGATCACGGTGACGGCGTCGAGCGGCCTGACGCGCGATGAGATCCAGCAGATGATGGATCAGTCCCACGACTTCGCCGTTCAGCGCAGGAGCAGCGAAGAGAGCGAGCAGACGAAGCAAGAGGCCGAGCGCCTCATCGCCGAGATCGAAAAGCTCTTCCCGCAGGTCGAGAAGGTCGTGGCTGGCAGCGATTTCGGCCGCGACGCGATCGAGAAGGCCAAGGCCGTGGTCGCGCGCGCACGCACGCTGATGGAGTCGGGCGATTCCGCTCAGCTCAAGGAGCAGCTCGACGCGCTCGCGCGCACCCAGCGCATGTTCAAGGGTGTGGTCGGCAAGACAGGCTGAGGAGAATGCGATGTGGTTGGGGTGAAGCCAGACCATCAGCACGACGACGACCCGAGGGACACGGGCCCTCTGGGCGCCGCCGTCGACGCAGACCCCGATCGTAAGCGCTCTCTCTCTTTGCGGGCTCCGCCGCTCGCGCTTCCGAGCGACGAGGCGGCGGCGCTCGAGTCAGCCGCGCCGTCTGCGACGGGCAACCTCGATGCTTGGTGCCAGGACAAGCTGCGGCGCAGTAGCCTTCCGCCTCGCTTGGTCCACCAAGCGGTTTCGGGGTTTCCGCCGGCGATCGCCACGCCCCTGCCGCCCGAGGACCTGCTCGACGTAGGTCACGAGCACGACGCCTTGGCGCTCGTCGGGCGGGTGCCGAGCGCGAGCGCGGCCGCGTTCGACTTGGTGCAAGAGATGGCCGATCGCTTCGCCCTCGGAGACTTCTCGGGGGCCCTGCGCGTCGCGCATCTGCTCTTGGGTCAGAATCCGGAGGATGAGTTGGCGGCGCACTACGCGCAGGTCGCGCGCCAGAAGCTCGAGGGGCTTTACTGCTCGCGCTTGCTCGCGTCGGGGCGCGTCCCGGAGAAATCCGCCACCGAGTCGGAGCTACGCTGGCTTGGGCTAGACCCCCAAGTGGGGGCGCTCTTGTCGCGAATCGACGGGAGCACCGATGTCGACGAAGTGATCCGGCTCAGCGGGATGCCACGTTTGGATGCCCTGAGAGCCCTCATTCAGCTCGTCGAGGCACAAGTCGTTCGACTGGTGTAGGGCCGCATCCTATATCGGGGGCTGTACAGCCTCGAAGGGTGGAAGTACCTTGGGGATACGAGTGGCCTGCGCCAGGCAGCCACGAGGACTGGATTTGGGCGATACGGTACAGGGTCCAAGTATTATCTGGTTCGCCGTTGCAGCGTGTGTGCTGGTCGGCGGACTGAGTGCGGCCATCGATGGCGCCTTGCGGGCCCTCGGTGAGGCGCGAATCCGTGCGGCGCGCGATGACGTCGGGCCGCGAGCGCTAGCGGCCAGCCGCTACATGAGGGATCCACGTCGGCTGCACACGCGGCTTCTGGCGGGTCGTGTGGTGTGCTTGGCTTGTGCGGCTGCGCTTTCCACGTACACGGGGGCGCAGCGGGCGGGCGTGCTGGGAGGCGTCATCGCCACGGCGCTCGTTACCGTCGCCTACGGGCTCGTTGCGGAGAGCGCCACGCGCTACGCGAGTCGCCGTGCCACTGGCATCGCGCTGCCGTTGCTGGCGCGTTTTCGCCTGCTCGAGCTGCTCTTCGCGCCGGTCGCGTTGCCGCTCGTGTGGGTTGGCGGCCTGATCGACAGACTGTTTCCGCCGCGGCCCGAGGACGACCCGGAGCGCGTCACCGAGGCCGACGTCGAGAATCTGATCGAGCAGGGCGAGGAAGTCGGTTCGATCACCCAAGACCACGCCGAGATGTTGCGCGCGGTGCTCGATTTCCACGACATGGTGGCGCGCGAGATCATGGTGCCGCGCACGCAGATGGTCGCCATCGACGTCACCACCTCGATCGACCAGGTCATCGACCTGATCATCGACAGTGGCCACAGTCGCTACCCCGTGTACCGCGAGCGCGTCGACAACGCGTTCGGCGTGCTCTACGCGAAGGACCTGTTTCGTGCGGTGCGCGATCGCGGACGCGACGTCAAGCTCGGCGAGATCGTCCGAAAGGACGTCTTCTACGTGGCCGAGACGCACAAGGTGGGCGCGCTGCTAAAAGAGATGCAGGTGCGCCACGTGCATCTCGCGGTCGTCACCGACGAGTTCGGCGGAACCGCGGGCATCATCACGCTCGAGGACATTCTCGAGGAGATCGTGGGTGACATCCAAGACGAGCATGATCGCGAGGAGCCCGAGGTGCGCTCGCTCGGTTCTGGTCGTTTCGAGGCCGACGCGAGCGTGTCGCTGCATCATCTCGAAGAGGTCGTCGGCGTCTCGCTCGAGCGCGCGGATGCAGAGTCCGACTCGCTAGGAGGCCTTCTGGTGGAGGCCGCAGGTCGCGTGCCTGCGAAGGGTGAGCGCATCGAGCTGTCGGGTCTATCGTTCACGGTGCTCGATTCGGATGCGCGACACATTCAGCGCGTCGAGATCGCGCGCGCCGGCTCGGCCCACGACGCCGCGCAGTGAAAACACAGCGGGAGCCAACGTGTCCGAAGCGTCCCTGACGAGCGCTCTGCAAGCAGTGTTCAGCGAGGGTGCACGCGTCGCCGTCGTCGGTGATGACGAGAGCGTCGCCCATCTCGGTGCGCGCTATGCGAGCTTCGAGCAGCTGAGTGCCCATGGCGAGCGTCAGCACGACGCCATCGTGGTGGTGTGCACGCCCGACGAGGCACGCCGCATGGCGCGCGCTGCCGGGGCCCTGACCCCGGGCGGACAGGTGCTCCTCGTCTGTCGCCTCGAGCTGAACCCTTGGGCCTCGCTGCGCACGTGGTTGAAGCGCGATGGCCACGCCTTGCCGAGCACGCTGCTTGCGGAGGCCGCCCTCTCCGCCGGGCTCGACGCGCCCGTGGTGCTCTTCGACGAGCCCAACGTTGCGATCGTGCGCGCTCGCGTCCCAGCGCTCCAAGATCCCCTCGACGCCGTCTTCGACGATTCGACGCAACCTGTGTCCGCGTAGCCCGATACCGCCTTCGCAAGGACGGAGGCAGCATGTTCCATCGCGGTTGGTTCTTGGTCGGCGCGCAAGATCGACACCTCGCGAGCGTCGCGACCCAAGTCATTCAACGTTTCGGCGTGGCGCGCATCGAGCCGTTTCACCCGGGGTTTGCCGATGCGCTCTGCGACTCGACGCGCTGGGCCGGCTGTATCGTCGAGCACAGCGCTCGCGACGAAGCGCACGTGATCGCGCTGAGGACGCGGGCGCCGCTTCTGCCGTTGATGGTGGTGCTGCGTGAGGGCTGCCCGAGGCTCATCAATCGCCTGCAGTCGAAGGACATCGAGGTCTGCGTGCTGCCGGTGCAGGAGCCAGGCGTCACGTCGTTCGTGCAGCGCGCCTTCACCTCCGGTTTTCTACCCGACGAGCAGGTGGCGCGGCTGGTGGCGCATCTGGCAGAGACGCGAGGTCTGACGCCGCGTGAGGTGCAGCTTCTGGTCTTCAGCCTGGGCGACGAGCCGCGCGAGCGCGTCCGCCGAAGACTCGGCATCAGCGAAAACACGCTGAAGACCCAAGTCCGCTCGTTGCTGCGCAAGTGCGCCGAACGCAACGTCGACTCGCTGGCGAAGAACGTGCTGCGGGCGGCGCTGCTCACCGGACGACCGCCCCGCTTCGGTGCAGCCGAACCGGTGGCGCCATGGCTCGCGCTGGCGAGGGGGGCCTGAGCGACGGCTCTCGCGGGCCTCAGTACTCGACGTAGTTTTGTTCGACCGTCACGGCGCCCGGCGTGGGCGTGAGCACCGTGTAGTGCGCGATGCGGCCCTCGGGAGCCGAGCCCACCGAGCCCACATTCACCACGTGCACCTCGTCGAGCACGCGCTGAAACGGCACGTGACTCGCGCCACACAGGATGTAGTCGGCCGGGTCGTCCGCCACGAGGGCGAAGATCTCGTCGTCGTCCATGTCTTGCGAGATCTCTTGGAAGGGATCGCCCGGTGAGCCGTGCACCACGACCACTTCGCTGCCGTCGATCAAAGGCACACGCACGCTGAGGGGCAGCCGTCTCAGGCTCTCGAGCACGAGCTCGCCGACGGTGCGACGCGTCCAGAGAAAGCGCTCGAGCATCTCCCTGTCGCTCGGCGAAATGGGCGTGAGGTTGTCCGTGTTGACCGAGCACAGCGCCGAATCGGACACGCCGCGAGTCAGCGTCGCGTTCTCCGCCTGCAGACAGCGCCACACACCCAGCGGGTCGGGCCCACCCGTCAGGTGGTCGCCGGCCACGTAGATGTGGGTGACCTGCCTGCGGTGAAGCTCCTCGAGCACAGCCTCGAGTGCGTCGAGGCGTCCATGGATGTCGGACAGGAAGGCCACGGTCTGTGCTTCGGGGGGGCGCTTGGGCGACTGCATCGTGCATACAATCTAGCCCGAAGTATTCACGAGGCACACTGCCCGGTGCGATCACGACCCATGCCCGCACCCTCGAACTTGAGCACAGCGACCGCAGCCGACTACGATCGCGTTTGCATGAGTCGTCCGCCCATCCGCGGTCTCGTGCGCGCCAAGAAGAGCGCGTATGTGGCCGAGCATCGTGTCCGCTATTTGTCCCGTGCCGCCGAGGAGGCTTTGTTCGAGGGAGCCGAAGTGTTGAGCGAGGGCTGTGCCCGCGGCGTCGTAGGCGTCGATCGTCGCTACTACGGAAGCACCATGATCACGTTCGATCTTCAGCACTTGCAGCGGCATTGGCGGGGGCCGCTCGACGCCGAGGCGCGTGACCTCTTGCGCGACATGGTGGAGGGATCGGTGCGCATGCGGCTGCGGGCCATGCGGCTCGCTTGCGCCGAGGTCGCGCGCAGGGTAACCGACCGGCCCCTCGGAACCGCAATCGTGGAGACCACCGTGCAGCTCGAAGGCGACACGTTGCAGATGGACGTCGACCTCGAGGTCCCCGTGGGCGTATCCTCGCTCGCGCGGAGGGCGCCTTGAGCGACAACAACGTCATCCACGTTGCGTTCGGTCACGGAGGAGGACGTATCGCGCCGCGGGTCGACGCGCCGAGCGCGGCCGAGCCGGTGCGCACCAGCGACGAACGCCGAGATCCCTTGGCCGATCTGTACAGCGCGGCCGAGGTGGCGCGCCTGTTCGGTCTCACGATGAGTCGACTGCGCTACTGGGACCGCACCGGCTTTCTCACGCCCTCGGGCCGCCGCGATCGCAGGCGCTACTACACGTTTCAGGATCTGATCGGGCTGCGCACGGCGAAGAATCTGCTCGATGCCGGCGTGCCGCTTCAGCGCGTGCGCAAGAGCGTGCAGAGCTTGTCCTCGCTGCTGCCCAAGGTCACGCGCCCGCTGAGCGAGCTGCGCGTGTTGGCTGACGGCAGCAGCGTCGTGGTGCGCGATGCGCAGGGGCAGTTCGATCCGCGCACGGGCCAGAGCGTCTTCGACTTCGACGTGAGCGAGCTGCGCGACGATGTCGTGCGCGTGCTCGAGCGTCATGGTGAGCTCTCGGGCGATCGGCGCACGGCCTACGAGCATTACCTCGAGGGGTGTCGCCTCGACGAGGACGAGGCCACCTTCACGCGCGCCGAGGAGTGTTATCGCCGCGCGCTCGAGCTCGATCCGGGCCTGGCGAATGCGCTGACCAACCTCGGCAACGTGCGCTTTCGTCGCGGCTTTCCCGACGAAGCCGAGGCCTGCTACCGCCGTGCGCTCTCGATCGACGAGAATCAGCCCGAGGCTTTCTACAACCTCGGCTTTCTGCAGTACGAGCGCGGCGACGCTGCCGCGGCGGTGGGCTGCTTCGAGCGTGCCGTCGACACCGATCCCGCTTTCGCCGATGCACACTTCAACCTGGCCATGGCGCTCGAGGAAGTGGGCGAGCACCGCCGAGCGCGCAAGCACTGGCAGCTGTACCTGCAGCTCGAGCCCGAGGGGGCTTGGGCAGAGGTGGCGCGTCGCCACCTAGGCAAGACCTAGCTGTTTCCCGTCACGAATGGCGCAGAAGCCGCTTTCGTCCTCGGGTCCTCCCTGCGACGCAGAGGAACTGCGCCTCAGTCGGCCCCTGCGGGCGCGCTGGCTTCTGCATCCATTCGTGACGGGAAACATGTCCGTTCGAAGTGGCGCAGAAGCCGCTTTCGTCCTCGGGTCCTCCCTGCGA
>CAYNOM010000378.1:0-6482 GCA_964398415.1 uncultured Polyangiales bacterium
CACAGACAAGCTCGCTCGCTATGACTTTCAAGGCGATTGTGTGCGTTTTTCTGTCTATGGGATGGGTGCCGATTCTGTCCTGACTGCGCCTTTGGACCTCAGTTGCTTTGGGTCAGACAGCTTGACTTTGAAGGTTAGCGATTGGCGTCGTATCATCGAAACGCTTAGCCCGCTTCGCAAGCAGCTTATGGCCGTCACTGTGAAGGGTGCGCAGATTGTCGTTGAATTTGACGAGAGCGCTGTCCCGGACATCGACAAGTGGTTTGCAATTCGCACCAGCATGGCGCTGCGGCCGTCGGCGACGTCGACGACGTTGTTGAAGACGTGCCAATCGTCGGGCACGCTCTGCAGGGCCAGAAAATCGCCCTCGTCGCCGTTGAGCCCCGCGACCTTCGTCTTCGTGATGCTGTTGTTGTAGATGCTGACGTGCTGCGCCGGCGGTTCGGCGCCGCGTGCGCTGTCGGCGAACGCCCGCGGGATGTCACAGAGCAGGTTGTGACGCAGCACGACGTGGTGGCTCGTGTTGAACGAGACGCCCGCATCGGAGTAGGCATCATTTTGGGGCTTCGCGCCGCCGAAGCTCAAGCGCATCAGATTGCGCTCCACGAGCACGATGCCGAGGTCTTCGTCGACGGCGGTCAGCACGTCGCCGCTGTCTGTGGTGATGGCGATGCGCGACAGGCCCGCGGTGAGGATGTTGTCGGCGATGACGCCGCGCCGGGAGTGCCACTTGATGCCGGTGGTGGGCTCGGGGCGTGACGCGTCGATCACGTTGTGCGCTACGTACACGTCGCGAGAATCGGTGGGCACACCGAGGAAGGACGTCGCCACGCGCATTTGGTCGATCTCGCTGCCCACCATCGACATGCGCGAGCCATCGGCGTAGACGCTGAAGTAGCTGTTGTCGAGCGAGGTGCTGTCGGCCATGAACACCTCGTGGCCGCCGATGCCGATCCCGACGTGGCCCGAGCCGTGCTGGTTGACGCGCAAGATGACCTGCTGCTTGCCAGCGAAGTTGAGCCCACCATTGGCGAACTCGATGTCCATCAGGCGAAAGCCATCACCATGGGCATTGATGGCTTCGCTCACGCCGTTGCAGTTGACGAGCGGCTGAGCATCGGACGCAGGACCAAAGGCGCCCACGATGCTCGGGCCATCGCCAGTGAGGCGTACTGATTCATTGAGGCTCCAAGTGTCTCCGCGGCGCAGGAGCAGCCGGCGGTTCGGGGCCCCGTCCACCCAACGCAGCTGGGAGGCGAGGTCGCCGCTCGTCTGCTCGACACAACCCGCGGGCGCAGCGTCGAAGTTTCCTCCATTGCTGAGGCAGCGCGTCTCACCCTGGAACTCGCTCACGGTGATGGTGACGGTGTCGGCCTGTAAGGTGGTGCCCGCCACGTCGACGATGCCGAGGCGAACCTCGTAGGTGCCAGGCGTCTCGAAGACGTGCCCGGTGACGAAACCCGTGGCGCGGTTTCGCGGCAGATTCGTAGTGCCGTACAAGCCGCCCGCGTCTCCGAACTGCCAGTCGAAGGATGCGTTGAGGAAGTCGCCCTCGGCGACGTTGGCGATGAGCGATCCATCGAAGAACACCCCGAGTGGAGCAACACCGCTCGTCACCGAGGCCTCCGGGGCCGTGGCCGTCGACGCCGCATGGCAATCGGGGCCGCTGTGCCCGTTCGCGCAGGTGTCACAGGCTGCGCCCGCGAAGCCCCAGTCGCACAGGCACGATCCGTTGACGCACTGTCCCTGATCGCAGGCGCCGCAGCTTTCGTCGTTCGTTCCTTGAGTGGCTCCGCCGCCGCCCGCGCTTGCTCCCCCCGCCGCGCCGCCGCTCGCGCCACCACCAGCGCCACCGTTCGCGCCACTACCGGCGCTACCACCACCACCAGATGCGCCGCCGGACACCGCGTCCGCCCCTGCTGCAGAGATGGTGCCGACACCACATCCCACCAGCGTTGCGCTCAACCACAATGCGCTCGCGCGCTGTCCCCAACCCGAGAGACTCATATTACGACTCATCCTCGGCCCTTCCGTGATGCTGCCCTGGAACGATACGAGACCGCGTTTGCGGCCTACCAGGACGCTTGCCCGCATTCTGGCAGGACACAGGTCTCCGTCGCAAACGGCTTCCGTAATGGTCTCAGCCTGGAGTCTCCCGCATGTGGTACGCCGCGGCGCGCGCGAAAATTGCGACGGAGGTCCCGAGCGCTACACTCCGCCGACCGAGCCGTGCCGGGACGCAGTCAGGAGCCCTCGTGAAAATCACGATTCTGAATCCGGTATTGGACCTCAGCGGCGGGGGCCGGGTGCAGTCGACGCACTGGAGCTACCTAGCCGATCGCGGGCATGACGTGCTGGTCGTGAGCCTTCCCCATCCCGCCATCGACTGGGTACGCGTGGTCAAAGACTTCTTGCGCGGCCGCGGGTTGCCGGATCTGGGCGAGCGCAAGCAGTCGCATTGGAATCCACGTCTCCAGCATCGGCTGCTTGAATCGCGTCGTCCCGTGGTTGGTGCGGATGTCCCAGACGCGGACATCATCATCGGCACCTGGTGGGAAACGGTCGAATGGCTCTGGGCGCTGCCAGCAAGCAAGGGCATCAAAACCACCTTCGTCCAAGGGCACGAGATTTTTTCAGCGGGAAGCGACTCAAAAATTCGTGCACGGATCGAGGCGACTTACCGTCTGCCGATGAAGCGAATCGCCGTTTCGAGCTGGCTGCAGCAGATCCTTGCGGAGGCGTACGATCAGCACGACGTGGTGGTGGTGCCCAACGCGGTCGACCACGATCACTTCAAGACCGCGCCGCGCGCGCGCCGCAGGGTACCCACGGTCGGATTCGTCTACGCCTCGGCCGCCTTCAAGGGCAGCGGCACGGTCATCGACGCCATCGCCATCGCGCGTCGCAGCATCCCCAATCTGAAGGTCGTCGCCTTCTCGAGCGAGAAGCCTCGCAAGGATGCCGGCCTGCCCGAGGGGCTCGAGCTCCACGTGCGACCTGCGCAGAGCGAGATCCCGCGCCTCTACGCGAGCGTCGACGTGTGGCTGTGGGCGAGCACCAACGACGGCTTCGGCTTGCCGATCCTCGAGGCCATGTCGTGTGGCACGCCCGTGATCGCGACGCCCATCGGCGCTGCGCCGGAGCTATGTCAGGGGGGCGGCGGCACACTCATCGACGTCGGCGATGCGCGCGCCATGGCGCAGGCCATCGTGCGCTACTGCACCTCGTCCGAAGCCGAGTGGCAAGAGCGCAGCCGGGCCGCGAGCCGGCACGCCGCGACCTACGACTGGAAAAGCTCGCTCGAGCGCATGGAGCAAACACTCCTGTCCTACGTCACTGCGCCGTGATGGCCTTGCGCGTGTGCGTTCGTCACGCGAATCAGTGCGCTGCAGCGGCGACATCGCGCACGCGGCAGTCTTCATCCCGAGGCCGCGTGAGACCGCTCGCGTCGTCGATGGCATAGATGCGTCCGCGCGCATCTTCGAGCAGGGGGCGTCCGCGTTGCTCGAGAAAGGCGTAGAGCGTGGGATCGTCGAGACGTTCGCCTGGCTCGACGTAGTGGCGTGCGCCGCAGGCGACGAGACGTGATAGGTCGTCGACGCCGCGCCGATCCCGCGGGAGCACGAAGCCACGCGCGCGCGCCGCATAGAACGCGACGGGCTCTTCGTAGTTGTTGCGCCGCTCCCAGAACTCGTCGTACTCGGGCTTGGGGCTGCGCACGACGATGAGGCTCCCCGGCGTGATGCGCGATCGGAGAAAGGTGCCGAGCCACAGGGCCTCACTCGCCTCCGCGACGCGCTGCTCCTCGCGCTGCAGCAAAAGGCCCGCGCTCAGCATGATGAGGCAGACGAGGACCGCAAAGCCTTGGGCCGCCCTGATCAGGCGTCGCGTGCCCTGGCGCTCGAGCTCGGCGAAGGCATGGCCCACGAACAGCGTGCCATGCACCAACGCGAACACGTGATAGTGCGGTCCCATGCCCGGCTGGGAGCTGTAGCGAAACGAGGCGTACAGCCCAAGCATGACCGCGGCGAGCGCTGCCCATTCGAAGGCGTCGAGCTGGCGGCGCACGAGCAAGTAGACGAACGCGAGCCCGCCGAGCAGCGAGACGCCGAGGGCGAGCTCCGACAGCGCGAGCTGCACGTGCAGGCCCGGCATCATCAGGTGCGACAGGTGCGGCCCTTTGGTGTCACCGCCCGCAAACACGCCGAAGGTGTTGCCCGTCTCGAGGTAGATGCGGTGCCCGTGCGCGATCCAGGCGAGCACGGCCGCGACCACGACGAGCCAGCCGACCCATAGCCAGGGATCGCGCAGACGCTCACGCCGTCCGAGCAAGAGGCCGAGCGCCTGAAACACCCCGATTTGAAGCGCGAGTGGCTTGGCGTAGGCGGCGAGCAGGGTTGCGCCGTGCATCATCAGGAGGTCTCTGCGTCGGCCGCGCTCGGCATAATTGAGCGTGGCGAACAGGGAGACCGCATAGAGCAGCGCAGCCATGCCGTCGGGGTTCACCGTCACGCTCAAGCGCACGCCGAGGATGCTGGCCAAGACGAAGGTGGTGGCGAGCACTGCGGCGCCCGCGCCGTAGCGGCGCTCCGTGCCGTAGAAAACCACGAGCGCGAGGCCCGTGAAGCAAAGCCAAGCAACCAGCTGCCCAGGCCATGCGGCGTCGCCAACCACGCGCAAGAACAGCGACACGATCGAGGCGTAGAGCGGCGGTTCGCTCTCGACGCTACCCGTGAGCCCGCCCCAGGCCACGCGTGGGTTTGAGGGCTCGAACGCCCGTGCGAGATTCAGCGCGACCGTCTGCGTGTCGCACTCACGCCAGGAGGCGATGCGCTCCGGGCGCACGCCGATGAACACGGCGAGCTGAAACAACACGATGCCGAGGCCGGGGACAAAGCGCCTCATCGCAGGGCTTCGAAGTGCTGCACGCGTCGGCGAGTGACCTCTTCCCAGGTGTGCTGCAGGCCTTGCTCGCGGGCCGCTCGGCTCATGCGCGCGCGCAGGTCCTTGTCGACGATCAATCGATCGATGGCCTCTGCGACGCCACGCGTGTCGTCTGGCTCGCGCACGAAGCCCTGCACGCCGTCGGTGACGATGCCACTCGTGACGGGCGTGCTGCCGATCACGGGCAAGCCCGCGCCTAGGGCAAAGTAGGCCACGATCGGGCTGCCTTCCTCATGGCTGAGCATGATGTACGCGTCGGCCTCGCGATACAGCGGCGCAAGGTCGTCCACGTACTCGAGACGCTGCACGTCGTCGCGCTGCGACAGCTCGTCTACGATGCTGCGGATCTCGTCGTCCACGGGCCCGACGAGGATGAGCTTGGCGGGGTGCGTCTTCTCGGCCCAGGCCCGCAACAACTCGATGGTGCCCTTGCGCACCGAGCCAAAGGCCACCGAAATGAACGTGGGCACGTCACGCATCGGACGCTCGCCGGTGCCGACGTCGAACGTGCGCGGCTCCCAGGCGTAGCTCGTGTGCCGCAGCTTCGACTCGGGCACGCCACCGGCGACGAGCGATGCGGTGACCCAGGGGCTCGGCGTGAAGATGATGCTCGAGGTCTGAAACAGCTCGTCCTGCTCGAGCAGCCCCTTCGAGTCGAAGGTGACGCCCTCGCGCTTCAGGCCGTGGCTCTCGTAGATCTCTCCGAGTCTGCGTTGGCGGAAGCGTTCTTCGGCGTTGACGGTTTCCTTGACGATGCGGATGCCACGACGACGCAGCTCGCGATACAGACTCACCGAGGCGCTCGGCCACAGGTAGGCAATGTCGTGCGGGCGCATGCTGCCGAGGTAGGCCGCCTCGAGCAGGGGAAATAGGATGGCCTCGGGTTCAGCCAGCACGCGGTAGGCCACCTTCACGAAGAAAGAGGGCAGGGGCGTGTAGTGGTAATCGCGGCGCACGCCCTTCTTGACGTCGACCGTGGTGTATTCGAAGTCGAAGTGCTCGCTCTCGAACTGGTCGCCCATCTCGAGCAAGCAACGGGAGATGGCCGATCCGCCGCAGTACACGGGGTAGTAGGCTCGTACGCGGGGGCGAGGCATCGGGGGCGAATGGTAATGGAGCCCCGGGAGCCTGTCGAGGGTGGCCACGTTGCGCGTCGACGCGGGCGTTCGGCGGCATGGGGCCGGCCGCTTGCGAAGTGCGGTGTGCGGTGCTGGGTGCGCGTGTGCCGGATGGGGACGCCCGGGCACTTTGCGTCTGAAGTGCAGCGCAGCGCGTTGTGGGCAAGGCGAGCGCTCGACGAGATCGAGGAGCTGCCCCCACTCTCTCTCGGGACCCTCGGGGAGCTCGGGGAGCGGGGGGGTGAGGTTCTATTTCGGCATCAGACGACCGGCATCAGACGACGACCGGCATCAGACGACGGTCCTCGATTATTGCATTTTCGACCGGCATCAGACGACGACCGGCATCAGACGACGGTCCTCGATTATTGCTCTTTCAGATAGTGGAACTTTAGAGGACCGTCGTCTCATGGTCGCATG
>CAYNOM010000379.1:0-6464 GCA_964398415.1 uncultured Polyangiales bacterium
CGCTAAGCCGGCGGGTGAGCCTCGCCGATACCACCTGCGCGAACTCCTCGCCCCAGGGCCCCGAGATCATGTTCTTTTCAGCCCAGCTCCCTGGGCATCCACACATTTCGGCTCGCCTTGTCCCACAATTGGCGCTATCGACGCACCTCCCCCTGCCGCCTCGAGAGAAGTGCCCATGCGCGCAGACCGCTGCCCCCCTACTGGCAATTGGTATTGGCTGGCCGCCGCGTTACCTGCCCTCGCGCTCGTCGCGGGCATCCTGGATGTCACACTGCTGCGCCTCGTCGCGCTCATCGTGGTGCTCGTCGTGCCCAGTCTCGACGCGGCGCTCGGTGAGCAGCCCGCGCGCACCACGGTGCCCCTTGCAGCACGGGCGCTGCTCCCCACGGCCGCCGCCATGCACATCGCAGCCATCGTGGTGGCCGTGCCCCAGCTCGCCCGCGCCCCATTTGGCCTCGGCACGCTGCTCGATGCGTGCGCGCTGGGCGTCTGCTCCGCGTTGGCCCTCAACGTCACTCACGCCGCGTGCCACGCGCGCAACAGGCCAACGCGCATGCTCGGTCACCTGCTCAACGCATTGTGCGCCCACGTGCAGGTGCCGTTCGAGCATCGGCTGCACCACGCCCGCTACGCTGCGCACACGGATCCGAGCTCGGCCCCGGCTGGCGAAAACTTCTACGCCTTCTTCGTTCGCTTCTACGTGGCGGGCTTTCGCTACCTGCGCGCCCACGATGCCCGCCTTGGCGGGCGCAAGGCGCCCTATGTGGGCCTGGCCGCCATCGCTTTACTCGCGCCCCTCGCCCTGGCCTCGCTACTCGCCGTGCTCTACGGCCCGCTTGCGGCGCTCGTGCTGTTCCTTCAAGCGCTGGTCGGGACGCTGATACTCTTTGCGGGTGCTTACGTCGGTCACTACGGCCTCGAACGCACCGTCGGCGAGACGTCGAAGCTCTCTCGCGGCGAACCCAAGCACTCCTGGAACGACAGCTCCGTGGTCGGTAAGTACTTGCTGCTCGCAGCCTCTGAGCACTCCTACCACCACGAGCACCCCTCCGATCCGCCCTGGCTGTCGTTCAACGATCCCGGCTGGCCCAAGCTGCCGGCTCCCTACTCTGTCATAGTGCTCGCGGCCTTGATCCCGCCGCTGTTTCACCGCTGGATGTCGCACGCGACCGAGGGAGCGACGCCGCTCGCCTCCGAGCTCGAACCAAGCAACCTCGCGTCAGAGATCGTGGCCGTTCGCTGAGGCCCTCGCGACTGCGCTCGCCACGGCTCGCCGTCACTTGCGAGAGGTCCGTCCTCGCGCAGTTCGCTTCCCTCCTTCGGCGCACTTCCGTAGACTGGCCGAGGGGAGAAACGCGTGCCAACTACCGCTAGCCCACGCCGCGTAAGCCTCATCCCGCGGGTCACACGCGGAGGGACGACGAAGGGCATGTTCTTCAACTTCGTGCTCGATGCAGCCGAGCACGCGAGAGCTCCACTTGCGCGCCGACGCTACATCCCCTTCAAGTCCTATCCGATCAGGGAGTACAACGAGCTCGTCGATGAATGCGCGGCGCAGGCGTTTCCGACGCTCGAGCCACGTGACGCTCGTCGTCTCATCGGACAGTTCATTTATCCTGCCTTTGCACAGACCCTCGTTGGAACCGCCATCTTCGCCGTGGCGGGGCACGACTTGCAGCGGGTCATCGAGGTCGCGCCGAGAGCGTACGCAGTGAGTATCGACCCAGGCCGCGTGTCGGTCGTCGCGTCCGCGGGCCACGCGCTAGTTCAGCTTCGCGAGATCTGGACCTACGTCGACTCCCTACATTGCGGCATCTTCGAGGGCGCAATCCAACGCTGTGGCGTGCAGGGTCGGGTGGACGTGAAGGCCCTCTCGGACTGTGATGCTGACTTCGAGATCGTGTGGACGGCGTAGCGGCATGCGCACAGGCAGCACCCCACCCTACTCCGCGTGCCCCTCGACCGGCTGCTCGCCCTCACTCGAGAAGCGCGCGAACAGGCGGGCGAACATTCGGCTCAGGGCATCCATGAACGTGTAGATCACCGGCACGACGACCAGTGTGAGCACCGTGGAGGTCAGAAGGCCGCCGATGACCGCGACGCCCATGGGCGCGCGCACCTCGCCGCCGTCGCCGTGGCCTATCGCGACGGGCACCATGCCGAAGACCATCGCGGCGGTCGTCATCAAGATGGGCCGAAGGCGCGTCGCGCCGGCGTTCTCGAGGGCTTCTCGGACCGACTGCCCGCGCTCTCTCAGCTGCACCGCAAAGTCGACGAGCAGGATCGCGTTTTTCGTCACGAGGCCCATCAACATGATGAGACCTATCATCGCGAAGATGCTCATACGCATGTTGGCGATGAGCAGACCCCCGAAGGCGCCGATCAGGGCGAATGGCAAAGACACCATGATCGTGAGCGGGTGGATCAGGCTCTCGAACTGGGACGCGAGGATCATGTAGATGCAGAGGATCGCGAGCAGCATGGAAAAACCCATGCTCTTGTTCGATTCCTGGAGGCGCTCGCCGAAGCCAGCCACCGCCGTGCTCACGCTGTCGGGCACCACCTCTTTGGCGATGGCCTCCACATCCGCAAGCGCATCGCCGAGGGCCTTGCCTTCGAGCGAGGCCACCACCGTGACCTGACGCTGACGCGATTGGCGCTCGATCTGACTTGGGCCTTGGCTCTCGCGCAGGCTGCCGAGCGACGCGATGTCGACGAGATCGCCACTCATCGTTCGCACCTGCGCTCGGCCGATGACGTCGGTCGACTGCCTGAGCTCAGGCGGAAGTTGCACGCGCACGTCGTAGCGATCGCCGTCCTGCTGAAGCTCCGTCGCCACCTCGCCAGCCACGAGCGTGCGCACCGTGGAGGCCACCTGAAGCGCCGACACGCCGAGATCTGCGGCGCGCGCGCGATCGATGTCGACGTCCACCTCAGGCTTACCGCTACGATAGGTAAGGTCGACGTCGGCAAAGCCCGCCGTCTTCTCGAGCCGCTTCACCATCTCGCGTCCGACGCGCTCGAGCTCGGCGAGGTCGTTGCCGCGCAGGTTGTACTGGATGGGAGCATTGCGCATGCCTCCGCCGCCCACGTTCTGGAGCTGCTCGATCGAGAGCAACACCCCAGGCTTTCCCGCGAGCTGCCTACGCATGAACGCCATGACCTCTTCCTGATGGAAGGCGCGCTTCGCCTTCGGCTCGAGGGTGACCACGATCTGGGCCGCGTTGACTTTCTCCTGAATGCCGCCGCCGACGGTCGAGAAGGTCGAGACCACGCCCGGCACCTTGCGCGCGCGCTCGGCCAGGTCGAACACGACCTCCGCCGTCTGACCGAGGGAGCTGCCCGTGGGGAGCTCGACGTTGATCTGAAACTGACCACGGTCTTCGGGGGGGACGAACTCGAAGCCGAGCTTCGGGACGATGGCGAATGCACCCACCAAGCTCGCCACCGCCACGAGCAGCGTGATGAAGCGGTGAGACAAGGCCCAGCGAATCAACAGGCGGTAGCCCTCGTCGAGCCGGGTGAGCGCGCGCTCGACGAGCCCCGATAGGCCCGTCGGTGCGGCGTGATGGGCGCTGAGCATGCGCGCCGAGAGCATCGGCGTCAGCGTGAACGACACGAACAACGACAGGAGCACGGCGAACGCCACCGTCAGGCCGAACTCGTAGAAGAACTGGCCGACCATGCCCTCCATGAACGCGACCGGCACGAACACCGCCACGATGCTCATCGTGGTCGCGAGCACGGCGAGGCCGATCTCGGCCGTCCCCTTCTGCGCCGCCTCGCGCGGGCCTTCTTTCAGCTCGGTACGATGTCGAACGATGTTCTCGATCACCACGATGGCGTCGTCGATCAGAATGCCGATCGAGAGCGAGAGCGCCAACGTGGTCATCATGTTGAGCGTGAAATCCATGACCTTGACGAAGGCGAACGTCCCGATCACCGACGTCGGCAGCGCGAGCGCGCTGATGAACGTCGCGCGCGCGTCACGCAGGAACAGAAAGATGATCGCCACCGCGAGGAACGCGCCGAGCACGAGATCGAGCTGAACCGTCTCGACCGAGCTCTTGATGTTCTTCGAATTGTCGATCAACACCGACACCTCGGTGCCGGGTGGGGCCTTCTTTTGCAGCTCGGGCAGCGCCTTCTGAACGGCCTCGGCGACGACGATGGTGTTGGCGTCCGACTGCTTGCGCAACACGATGGCGATGGCCGAGCGACCATCGACCTGGGCCATGGAGCGCCGCTCCTCGAGCCCATCGACCACGGTCGCCACGTCGCCCACGGACAAGGTCTTGTCCGCCCCCGAGCGAATCACGACGTCTGCGAGCTGCTCCGCGGTTTCGGCCTGGGCATTGGTGCGCACCACGAGCTCTTCGCTGCCTCGCGTCACGCGCCCACCGGGTAGGTCGATGTTCTGGGTGCGCAGCGCCTGCACCACGTCAGGCACGGTGGCGCCGTAGGTCCTGAGCTTCTGCGGATCGACGTAGACGTGGGCCTCGCGCTCCTGGCTGCCGATGAGCTCGATCTGCCCCACCCCATCGAGACGCTCGAGCCCTGGGCGCAGGACGTCCTCCGCGTAGCGCGCGAGCGTGCGTTCATCGGCCGTGCTCCACACGGCGATCTGCATGATCGGCGACGCACCGAGGTCGAGCTTTTCGACGATGGGGGCCTCCGCAGCCGCCGGCAGGTCGCGCTGCACGCTAGCCACCCGGTCTCGGACGTCCTGGGCCGCCGTGTCGAGATCGACGTCGAGATCGAACTGCACGAACACCTGCGCCACGCCCTCGAGGCTCGTCGAGCGCAGCTGATCGATGCCGCTCAACGAGTTGACCGCCTCCTCGATGGGATCTGCAACCTTCGTCTCCATCGTCTCGGGATCGGCACCCGGATACACCGTGGTGATCGTGACGATCGGGAAGTCGACCTTGGGGAACAGGTCGACCGAGAGGCGCGTGAACATCACGCCGCCGAACACCACCACCGCGACCATCATCATCGCGGTGAAGATCGGGCGCTTGATCGAGACGTCGGCGAGCTTCACGGCGCACGCTCCGTGACGGGCTTCGTGCCCTCGGCGGCCTCCCTGGCGACGCTCACCTTGGAGCCATCGCTGAGCCGGCCTATCCCCTCGGAGACGACCACCTCACCCTCCTTGAGGCCCTGCACCACCTCGATGCGCGCCTCGTCGATGACCGAGGTCTCGATGGGCTTCTTTCGCGCAACCCCGCCTTCGATCGCGAACACGTAGCGGTCTGTGCCCGTGCCCGCCACCGCCGCCGTTGGCAGCACGAGTCCTTCGCTGCGCTCTTTGGGGCTGATCGCGAGCTCGGCAAACATGCCCGCACGCAGCCTGCGCTCGGGGTTTTCGATCTGAGTCACCACCTCCGCCGTCCGCGTGCGCGGATCGATCTCGGGGCTGATGAAGCGCACGGTGCCCGAGCCCAGGTCACCCGTGCTCGGAAACCGCGCCTGCACGGCCGAGCCGACCGCGACGTGCTTCAGCTCGCGCTCGTGCACGCTCACACGCACCTCGACCTGCGACAGATCGACGAGGCGCACGAGCACGCGCACCGGGGCCATGGTCGCCACCTCGCCGACCTCGACGAGCACGCGCGACACCACACCCGCGAACGGAGCCCGTACGAGCGCATTGGTCACCGTGTGCTTGGCGTCCGCCTGGGCCACTTCGGCGGCATCCGCCGCGGCCTTCAGGGCGTCTCTCTGTGAGGTGAGACGCTCGAGCTGCTGGGGCGTGATGGTGCCCTTTTCCACGAGCGGAGCGAGGCGGTCGTACTCGCGCTGCGCCTGCTCGTATTGCGCGCGCGTCGACGCCGCCTGCGCGCCACTCTGCTGCGCGCGGAGCTCGGCCGACACCACATCGAGCCGCACCAGGGGCTGACCGGCTTTCACCACATCGCCCTCGTCGACGAGCACCGCCGCCACACGCGCCGTGAGCTGTGGGCCGAGGTCGGCCGCGCGCACCGGCTCGCTCGTGCCCGTGGCCCGAACGGGATGGGTGATGTCCGCCCGCTGAGCGCGCACCGCCCCGACCTCTACGACTTCGGCCTGCTGTGTCGTGGACTCGGGCAGCTGGATGAGCTTTTCGCCCTTTTCCTCGCAGCCCAACCAGAGCAACAAAGACGCCGCGAGCACGCTTCCCTTGCGCTTGATCATGGTGACTCTCTCCTCACGCCCGCGCGATCGCGGTGGAGCACTTCGCCACGCGCCTTGAGCAGCGCGGCCTTGGCCATCTTCGATTGAACGTGGGCATCGACCCACTCGAGCTGACTGCGGCGCAGCTCCTGCTCGGCTTCGAGCACGTCGCTGGGCGTGGCTGCGCCTGCCAGCATCAACGCGCGTCGATCTTCGTAGTGGCGCTGGCTCGCCCGCACCGACAGCTCTGCCGCGCCGATGCGCTCGTGCGCGGTGCGGGTGTCGACGACCGCGGACACCACCTCGAG
>CAYNOM010000380.1:0-6456 GCA_964398415.1 uncultured Polyangiales bacterium
TGAAGGCGCGAAGCGCGACGCTCGACGGCGGTCAGCGCCGGGTGCACGGGCCAAGGCAGCGTCAGGGACGCCACATCGCAGCCGCTCTCCTCGGACAGGCGCCTAGCGAGCATGGGTGACACCGCAAGCGTGCGCCTCGCGCGCCGACACAGGACGCGATCGACACCCTGGCCAAGCACACGCAACGAGGGTTGAAGGGGCTTCGCGAAGTAGGTGTGCAGCTCGGCGGACAGGCTCGTGTGCGCCACGAAGGTGAGATCCGAGAGACCTGCCGCGAGCCCCACAGCCATGGCCTCGACGTGATGCGCGAACACGGTCACCGGCGCGAGCGCGGCGACGAGGCGCGCCACGTCGGCCACCATGCCCGCATCCTGCGCGATCTTGCGCAGCGATGGGCCCGAGCGCAGGGAGGCGTCGCGGGTCACCTCGCGCGCGCGATGCACGACGTAGGGTGTGCTGCGCTCGAAGCCCGCCTGCGGGTAGCAGCAGAGGTGGGTGTCGTGGCCCGCCGCGCAGAGGGCACACAACATGGCGTGAATCAGGGCCTGGGTGCCCTGCTGCGTGGGGAAGGGCATGGCCGCGAGGTGCAGCGTGCGCATGTCAATCGATGTAGCCGAGGGCCCTGAGGCGTGCTTCGAGCTTGCCGCTGCTGGCGCGGCCGCGAGCCACGGCAGGGCCAGGGGGCAGATCCGCAACAGGATGAGTGTCGAGCATTCCTGGCGGCACCGTGCCACGCGCCCCCTCGGGCGTGCTCACCGAGAGACGCGCGCACAACGCGGCGCTGGCGTCGGCGATGGAGAGGTCGATCTGTCCGCGCCGGCGCACGCTGGGTCCGCGCGCGATGAACAAGCCTCGCGGACGATGGCTTCCGGGCAGGCTTCGCCCTTTCTTGCCGAGCCACTCGTGGGGCGCGAGACGACGAAACACCCCGTGACCGTCGCCCGCACGGCTGGGCATCAGGTTGTAGCTGTAGCCGCGATCGAGGTTGAGCTCGAGGAGCAGGTCGGGTGCGCGCGCCACGAAAGCTCCGCGATACAGCTCCTCGCGCGGGTGAACGCGCGCCACCACGGCCCGTCCGGTGTCTGGATCACGGAGTGCGAGCAGGGCATCTTCGACCACGCGCCGCACACGCGCGAGATCCGCAGGGGGCACCACACCGCGGGGCTCACGGCCCTTCACGTTGAGGTGCACGGCCGGGAAGTAGTTGAGCTCATCGCTGAAGGCGACGGTCTTCGCCATGTCGATGCCGGCGTAGCGAACGCGCGACTCGACGAGGCTCGGCAGCAACGTGCCCGCAAAGCGAAAGGCGCGGTCTCTCAGGCTCGGCGGCAAGCGCTCGAGCGCGAGGCGCTTGCCGAGCTCGAGACCCCCTGCTGCACGCTTCGGCTCACGCAGCGTGAGGAGGCCCGCCTGCTCGAGGGCTCGGTTGAGGTAGAGCACCTTGTCTGACGCCCCCCCCGAGCCGTGGTCGCTGACGATCGTCACTTCGACTTCTTTGCCCGCCTCGGCGACGAGCCGTCCCACGGCTGCATCGAGGGCTTCGTACACGCGTGGCAGTCCTGCCGCTTCGTCCGCCGAGACTTGCTTCGGCCTTCGCGGCGAGCCCTCGTCGTACAGACTCCACAGGTAATGCGACGCGGTATCGCTCTCGCCGAAGTAGAAGGCGAACAGATCCCACTCACGCATCGACAACACAAAGCTCGCGAGCTCTGCGCGGCGAGCCACCTTCGACACGAGCTGAGCGCCGAGACGCGCGTGAAATCCTGGGCGATCGGCGTTGAACTGGTCGACCTCGTCGAAGCGCAAGGGGCCAAAGCGTCGCGTGAGCGTGTCGTGCAGGGCCGGAGGATGCACGAACTGGCGATCGGCTTCGAAGGCGACGGGGGCGTCCCACCCGCTCATGAACACGCCATGCGCGAGGCGCTCGGGCGGAAAGGTCCCGGGAAAGCCGATGCACGCGCACTGAAGGCCCAGGCGATCGAGACGCGAAGCGAGCGTGGGGACCTCGCGCACACGCCCCGCGTCGAAGCGCACGCGGTAGCCGTGGCGCGTGGTGAAGTCGAACACGCCGTGCGCGCCCGGATCGACCCCGGTGAGGAAGGTGGTCCAATTGGGCAGCGTCGCGGGCGGCTCGACGCTGCGCTGATGGGCGAACACGCCGTCGTCCATCAACGCGAACAGATGGGGGAGCCGCGCACGGCCCAGGTCCATCACGATCTCGAGATCTGCCCCGTCGAGACCCAGCACGAGATGACGCGCGCTCATGACATGCGGCTCCGATCGACGCCGAGAAAGCCCGGCGGTGCTTGGACATCGAACAGACCGAGCACCGTTTTGCCCACGTCCTGGATGTCGAGCGTACCGAGATCGCCCCGCGCCTCGATCCCCGCGCCGGCCATCACGAAGATCCCGTCCCAGTCGTGATTGCAGCCGTCGGCGCCGCGGTCGTCCCCCTCGGCGTAGAGCACGCCCGAGCCCACCGTCGCGATTGGGCGCACAGCGAGATCGTCGAACACCGCGAGCAAATCGGGCGCCCTGCCCTGCACCTCGCGGTAGAGGTCGCGCGGCGCTTCGATGCGGTTCGTCCACGCTTCACCGCGAGGACCACGCACCTCGCGCAAGGCTCGCTGCAATGCCGCGCGCTCGGCCTCGAGCTCTGTCGGGTCGAGCACGCCCTGGGGCTCTCTGCCGCGTACGTTGAAGAACACGCGCGCGTAGTAGCCCCCCTCTGCCCAGACTCGAGTGCGCGACCAATCGACCATGCTCGGCTGAAGCGGACGCGGTCCGAGACCGCGTGCCTCCTCGCGCAGGGTCAGAAGCCCCCGCTGAATCAACCACTCGTTGATGCAAAACGCGCCCTCGAGCGCCCGCGCACCGTGATCACTCGCGATGAGCACGCTGGTTTGGGCGTCGCACAACGCGACGAGGCTCGCGATCTCGCGATCGAGCAGCGCGTAGTAGCGCGGGCCCAGCTCAGCATAGGGATTGCCGGGTTGGTGCTGCGGATGCTGCGGATCCAGGTGCTGGAAGAACGCGTGATGGAAGCGGTCGGGGCCGATCTCGACCAGCATCATGAAGTCGGGGTCGCGCGTCTGCCACAGGTGGCGCGCGATGGCGAAGTGCTGCGCGGTCATCTGCTCGAGCTTTTCGTAGAGCGAGCCGAGGTCGGCCGTGCGCACGTCGTCGACGTCCGCGACGTAGGGCCCAAAGCGCGCCTCGAGCTCCCCCTTCAGGCGCGAGGGATAGGTGTAGCTCGGCGCGTCGTCGGGGGTGAGAAAGCAGCTCACCGCTTCGCCACGCACGACGGGCACAGGCGACGTGGGCGGCACGAACAACACGCTCGAGCGAAGGCCACGCTCCCCGAGCACATCCCACACGCGCGGCGCCACGACATCGCGCGCAGACACGAGCTCAAGCTCGTAGCTCGCCTCGACTCGACGGCGAAATCCGTACAGGCCGAGCTCGCCCGGATCGCGCCCACTCACCATGCACGTCCACGCGGGCACCGTGATGGGCGGAAAGCACGAGCGCAGTCGCGCAAACGCCCCGCGCGCCCGCAACGCGGACAGACAGGGCATGTGGGCTCGGTAGCGTTCGAAGGCGAGCGCCGGTGGCACGCAGTCGAGCCCGATCAACATCACACGGCGCGGCACGTCGGGGGCCTAGCAGGCCCCAGCCACCCTCACCAGCTCACTTCTCGAGACTGACCTCACCACAGGCCGCGATCATGTCGCCCTGGCGCAGCGTGACCCTGCCGCCCATGGGGATGTCCTTCGGAACCTTCACCGTGAGCACCGTGGCCCCGCGCGAGGTGATCTCGAGCTCGGTGTTGCCGAGCAGGATCTTCGTGCGCTTGTCGAAGCCCTTGCCCTTGATCTGAATCTTCGTGCCAGGCTTCACGACGCTCGGCACCTTGCAAGACAGGCCCTCGATCTTGACGGGCACGTTGAGCTGGCCGCCGCCGGGCACGTTGGCCGTGGGGATCAACGCGTAGGCGCCGTTGTCCTGCTCCTGTCGCTTCGGATCCTTGTCCTTCGGACCGGGGGAGCCGGGCTTCTTGCCGGGATCAGCAGTGGTGTATCCGGGTTTGCCCGTCGCCACGGCTGGCACGGCGCCCGTGCTTGCAGGTGGGGTGGGCTTCTTGGGATCGCGCGCCGTGCTCGTTCCGCCAGCGCTCGCCCCCCCGGCGGCGATGGCCGCGCCGGCACCCGTGTTGATGGCCGGCTTCGCGGGGGAAGGCTTCGCTGCACCGCCGCCGCCCGCTGCAATCGCACTGCCCGCACCGCTGCTCACCGGCGGCTTGGGCTTCGGCTTCGACGCGCCCGGGGCGCTGCCCGTGCCGGACGGCGTGCTGGCGCTGCCCGTGGGCGCGCTGCCACCACCCGCCGCGATCGCGCTGCCCGCCCCCGTATTGATGGGCGGCGTCACAGGCTTGGGCTTCGACGTGCTCGGCGCGCTACCCGTGCCGGACGGCGTGCTGGCGCTGCCCGTGGGCGCGCTGCCGCCGCCCGCCGCGATAGCACCGCCCGCACCCGTGTTGATGGAAGGCGTCACAGGCTTGGGCTTCGACGTGCTCGGCGCGCTGCCGCCGCCCGCCGCGATAGCACCGCCCGCACCCGTGTTGATGGCAGGCGTCACAGGCTTGGGCGTTTTCGGCGGTGCAGGTTGAGCAGGCGTCGCCGGAGGGTTGGACGCCACAGGAGCCGCGGGCTTCGACGGCTTTTGCCCCTTGCTGCCGTCGTCCTTGGTGACGCGCACGACCTTGCGATCGCGTGGCGCCTTGGGGTCGCCCTCGGTCTCCTTTTCGTCACCCGAAGAGGACGACCTGCTGGTCCTGGTCTCGCCGTGCATGTGAATCGAGCAGCCCGAGAGCGCGAGGGCAACGACGACGAGCCAACGAAGGGAGTGCCGCTTCATAACCAACCGGAGTCCTTTCCGAAAAGACGCGATCCGCACGCTAGCGCGCGTGCCCGAGATCGACCACGTTTTTGTGGCTGCTCGAAGGACGCGCGACGACGCGTACGATTCACCGCCCAACGTTTGCAGCCCGAACCCGGAAAGCCCGACAAATCATGGCCATCGCAAGCCTCAGCCTGAAAACGAGCGGTGAAAATGCCGCCGCCACGATCCGCAGGGCCTGGGAGCTCGCGGAGCGCGTGCCACTCGGAAAGCGCCTGTTCAGCCGCGCCGTAGGCAGGCTTGCGCCCTACACCGGGAGCATCGGTGCCACAGTGGTCGAGCTCGGCGAGGGTCGCTCGCGCGTGGTGCTCGAAGACCGCCCCGCGGTGCGCAATCACCTGCGTTGTGTGCACGCCATCGCCCTCGCGAATCTGGCCGAGCTCGCAGGCAACGTGGCCCTCGCCTACAACATGCCCGCCGATGCGCGCTTCATCGTCGCCGGGTTGTCGATCGACTACCGTAAGAAAGCGCGCGGGCGCATCACGGCAGAAGGAAAGTGCCCGCCCATCGCCAGCAATGCGCGCGCCGAGTACGACGTGCACGTGACCATGCGCGACGAAGCGGGAGACGTCGTCGCCACGAGCACGCTGCGCACGCTCGTGGGCCCGCAACGCCAGAGCTAGATGGCGCGCGCGCGACCCGCCCAATAGGGATCGCGCAGCTTGCGCTTGTAAAGCTTACCGTTGTCCTCGCGCGGCAGGACGTCGGTGTAGTCGATCGACTTGGGCCACTTGTACTTGGCGAGGCGCTCCTTGCAGTAGTCGAAGATCTCGCGCGTGAGCTCTGCGCCCGTCGTCACGCCCTCCTGCACCTCGACCACAGCCTTCACCTCTTCGCCCCAGTCGTCGTGCGGGATGCCGAACACGGCCACGTCCTTCACCTTGGGATGGGTGACGAGCACACTCTCGATCTCGGCCGGATAGATGTTGACGCCGCCCGAGATGATCATGTCGCTCTTGCGGTCGCACAGAAACAGAAAGCCGTCTGCATCGAGATAGCCCGCGTCGCCCACCGTGAAGAAGCTGTCGCGGAAGGCTTTGTCAGTCTTCTCGTCGTCTTTGAAGTACGCGAAGGGACGGCCGTCGCCCATGCGCATGTACACGGTGCCGATCTGATCGGGGCCGAGCACGTGTCCCTCGTCGTCGCGAATCTGGATCGCGCTGAAGGGCCAGGCACAGCCGACCGTACCCGGCTTCTTGCGCCAATCTTCCGGAGTGGCGAGCGTGCCGCCGCCCTCGGACGCCGCGTAATACTCGTAGATCACGTCGCCCCACCACTCGAGCATCTTCCACTTGATCGGCACAGGACAGGGCGCGGCGCTGTGCACCATGAAGCGCAGCGAAGACAGGTCGTACTTGTGCTTCGTCTCCTCCGGCAGGGCGAGCAAGCGATTGAACTGGGTTGGGACCATGTGACTGCAAGTGACGCGATAGCGCTCGATCTTCTGCAACATGCGCTCGGGCTCCCACTTGTTCATCAGCACCAGCGTGTGGCCCA
>CAYNOM010000381.1:0-6455 GCA_964398415.1 uncultured Polyangiales bacterium
GAGCTCGCGAGCGACGCGACGGGTCAGGGCCACTCACGCGTCAACCGTAAGTTCACGGCGCTGTTCGGCTACGATGCCCACGACGTGCCGAGCGTCCAGCACTGGTGGCCGCTCGCCTATCCCGACCCCTCGTACCGGGATGCCGTCCGCGCACGCTGGTTTCAGGCCGTGCGTACCAGCCGGGGAGGGACCGAGATCGGGCCCATGGAGACGACGGTCGTGTGCAAAGACGGCTCGAAGCGCGAGATCGCTTTCGGCGTGGCCACCATCGGCGAGCGGCATGTGGTCACGTTCGTGGATCTCACCGACAGCAAACGTGCCGAGCGCGCACTGCTCGCCCGCGTGGACGAGCTCGCACGTGCGCTCGAGGAGAACCGGCGCTTGCGCGGCTTGATGCCTTTGTGTGCGTGGTGTCGCAAGCTGCGCAGCGACCGTGGCTACTGGCTCGAGCTCGAGGATTTCCTCGCAGAACACGGAGACATCACGGTCACGCACGGCATCTGCCCCGAGTGCCGCGCTCGACATTTCGCACGCCCCTGACGCGCCGAATCAGGTGTTCTGACGCACCTTGCAGCGCGTCGTTTCACGCTGGCGAGCGAAGGGTGCTCCAGTGTCGGCACATCAATGCATGTCGACCAACGCTCCTGCCGTCCAACTCGGCCGAGACGCACCGGGATTGTCATGCCTTCCCCAACCGAAATGGGATCTCTGTCCGATGAGCAGATCCACGAGCTCGAGAGGACCGCAGCGCAGCATCCGAACGAGCTGTGGCGCTACGACCTGCTTGCGGAAGCCTACACGCAGCGTGCCGACACGAGCGACGACCCCCAGCTCGCGGTGCGAGATCTGAGAGCCGCCGAGTACCTGTACACCCTGCGCGCCAGGCTCGAGTCGACACGGCCTGCGTCCGGATCGCCCTCCCCGGTCTCGCGTGACGAACACCGGTCGAAGCGGCAGCGCCTCGGGCTCGAACCCCTGCTCCTCGGGGCCCCCAAGGCGCCTCGCTTGCGATGGAAGCGTCCCCTGTTTCTGTTTGGCGTGCTTGTGTGTGTGAGCGCCTTTTGGGCTGCACAGTCCGCGTCGGAACGCGGCGCACAGAAGGCGGCCCTGAGCGGCATGCTCGGCCAGGGCAAAGCCGTGCTGCGCGCGGCCTACGATGGTGCTTTCGGCGATGATGGACCCGAGATAGGCACAGACCTCCGCCAGGGGCTCGACGGACTGATGAAAGACTCGGTCGATGCCGCGACGGAATCGCTAGGCGGCCTCGGGGTCCGAGCGCAGGAAGTCATCGAGTCTCCGCGGCTGCCGCTAGAGCCCTCCGTGCGGTCGACGGAGGATGCGGGCTGGTCCAAGGCCCTCAAGGGCCGACCGCCCATGTAGCCAGTCACCTAGACTCAGACTCGGTGTCTGCCTGGCCCCCCTCGGCGGTCGTGAGCACAGGCCGCGGTGCGGGCAACAGGAGCACTCTTCTGCTGGGACGCCTGGTGAGCCCACGAACCGCGTCACGCACGTGAGCGAGCACGCGGCGGCCCGCGGTCAAGCCACGCTGCAGGCCGAGCGTGACGAGGGGCCTGAGCCTGACCGCGCCGAGATCGGACGTCGCGGGCAGGGCGAAGGCAAGTGCCTTCGCGTAGGCGGAAGCGCAGAAGCCGCGCGCGACGCCGAGGCGCAGCCGGGCCGTGGGCACGAAGCCACGCAGCCGGGGGGCGACGTGCCGCGACGCGATGACGCGCATGCGCCGTGTGGCCGGCTCAACCGCGCTGCGCAGTCGCGACCACCCGTGTTCGAGGGAGTGGTCCGCGAGCGTGTGCACGCGAACGTCTTCTCGAGGCATGAGCAGCTCGAGCGCGACGCGCATGTCGTGTGCGGACGCGAAACGGTCTTCGGGGGCTTTGGAGAGCGCCCGATCGAGAAACGCCTGCACATCGGCCCTCGCGGTAAGCTCGGGGTTGAGCTCGGCCAAACGGGGCGGCGGCGCCACCACGTGCGCGCGCAGGACATCTTCGTTCGGCCCGCGAAACGGTTTTTCACCCGTGAGCATCTCGAACAGCACGATCCCGAGCGAGTACAGATCGCTGCGGCCGTCGAGCTCTGCGCCCGTGGCTTGCTCGGGTGACATGTAATCGGGGGTGCCGTAGGCAAAACCCACGCGCGAGAGCTTCTGCCCTGAGTCGAGGCCACTTCCGGGGAGCAGCTTCGCCAGGCCGAAATCCAAGAGCTTCAGGTGCTCGGGTTGATCGGGCAGGGTCTCGACACTGATGTTGGCCGGCTTGAGATCGCGATGCACCACGCCACGGTTGTGCGCGTAGCTGAGCGCGAACAGGACCTGCCGCGTCAGCGCCAGGGCGCGCCCGAGGGGAAGACAACCCTCCTGTTCGATCACGTCGCGCAGCATGCGCCCCGTGAGCATCTCCATCACGAGAAACGGCCGGCCCCGAACCACGCCGTAGTCGTTGAGGCTGACGATGTTTGGATGGGAAAGTGCAGCGAGCGTCACCGCCTCGCGCTCGAAGCGCGGTCTGAGGAGCTGGTCGCCGACGCGTTCTCTGAGGAGCAGCTTCACGGCGACCCGACGGTTCAGCTTGAGCTGCAGGGCGCGATACACGATGCCGATGCCCCCCTCGCCCAGGGGCGTCTCGATTTGATACCGGCCATCGAGCACGTCACCGGTCAAAAGGGCGTCACTCTCGGCTCGGCACTTACCAGCTCTGGGCGGGGGTGGGATGCGAGACGCAATGCGCGGAGCCGTCAGCGCCCGACTCATGCGTACCCCCACGTCATAGGACGAGCGCCCGCGAGCGCCTCTCGGCAGCGGGCGGGCAGGCAGGGCAGGGGGCAGCTCGGGTCGTGTGGCGACATGATGTCTCCCTCGTGGGACCGGGTAGGGCGGGATCTGCCCTTACCCACCTTGCTGCCGGCCCTGCGTAGATCCTTCACCAAGGAGCTCAAGTGTGGCGGCCTGAGCCTCCGGCACTCCTGGTGCGGGCTACTCCGACGGCGTGCACGGGTAGCCGAGGAAGTGCACGCGGTCGAAGGCGCCGTTCAAGCTCTGCGCCTCGAGCTCGAGATACACGCGCCCCGAAGGCTGAAAGCCGTGACGCTCGGCGGAGCTCGCGCCGCCCGCGGCGTGGTCGATGCTGTCGAAGACGAAGCGTAGGGGCAAGTCAGGCTCGATGGGCAAGAGCTGTCCCGGGTTCGGGTGGTCTTGGTCGCCTAGGTGCTCGAGGTGCGGGTTGTCACCCAGCCCGCGCTCTTCGAAGGTGACCGAGAGCTGGGCCCCGTGCTCGGGATCGATCTCCGCGATGCCGAGACTCGTGTGCACGTACAGGCTGTGCCCGTATTCGGCGCCGGTTTCGAGACTCGTGCTCACGTGGTACACGCCCGGCCGCGCGTCGGTGGTGCCTGGCCGCGCGTACTCGAGAAACACCTCGTGATGCGCCTCACCCTCGGCAACATCGGTCTCGGCATACACCGGCAGCTCGTAGCCGCCCTGGGCGAGCATCATCACGCGTTGATCCCAGCTCGCCCACACCTCGCCGGTCTCGCGATCGAGGTGGGCCACCTGCTTGCCGAACAGCCGCACCTTCTGGCGCTCGTGGTCGTAGAAGCCGTAGCGAAAGAACACGCGCGCCGTCTTGTCGACGCTGTCATACACGCGCAGCGCATCCTCGGCGCTCGCGCTCTCACGCAGCAGCTGGCCGCGAATCGTCAGCCGGCCTGCCGGGTCGCACTCGACCGTCGCCGTCCCCTCCGGCCTCACGCAGGCGGCGCTCGCCACCGCGGGCTCACCCGGCGCGGCCCACGGCACCCGACAGCGGGTGCCAGGGGGACACAAATGCGCGTTACGCTCGACGCAGGCGCCGTAAAGCACGTAGTCCCCGAGACATGCCACCTCGTCGCTCACACACGCGGGCAACGTGTAGTCAGGATCGGAGATACCTAGGCAATCGCTTGGGCAGCTCAGCACGTTTTCGTCGAACGCGGGCTCGCAGGCGCCGTTGCCGCAGCTCGCATCCGAGCTCGTGGTGGGGTTTGGCACGATCATGTGATCGCCCCCCACGAACAACGGGCGATCGACGATCTGCGCGGCCGTGGTGTACAGGTGCTGCAGCACGCTGCGCCAGGGACGCACGTGATCGAGCGTGGAGAAGCTCGCGTCGTAGTGCGCCGCGAGATCGGGCAGGTACACCGCGATGCCGTGGGCATCGGCCTTCTTGTTGCCGTGAACCGACTCGAGCACCAGCGTGCCCACCGCGTCGATCACGTGGGCCGTGTCTTCTCCGAGCTCGGGCGCGAGCTTCGCGAGCTCCTTCATCAGGTCGACGAGATCCACGAGATGCATCGAGTGAGACGGATCGAGGCTCACCCCGTATTGCTCGGCGTGGATCTCGGCGTGGGCCAGATGCAGAAGCTCCTCTTCGCCCCAAGCCAAGAGGTCGGTCTCGAGCTGGGCAAGGGCGGTATCGAGGAGGGTCATCGCGTCGAGGTCGTAGAGCGCGAGCGTGATCACCTGGTGCTTTTGCAGCGAGCGCGCCTGCTTCTGGTAACCACTCATGAGCACGCTGCCGAGCGCTTGCGCGGAGAGTGTCGGATCGGCCGTGAGCGCCGAGAGCGCCGCGTAGTCCCAGCCGTGGCTCGGCTCGAGCTCCTCGCTCGCCAGGTAGTAGCGGGCATGGGGCACGAGGTGACGTGCCACCTCGTACTGCCCCATCACACAAGCGTCGAAGCCGAGTAGATCGAAGCGCTCGCGCTGGGCCGCAGAGAGGCCGTCTTCGAGCGCCTGCTCCAAGCTCGCAAGGCTCAGTCGATCTCCGTTCGCGCCCTCGTCGATGCCGTAGCCGCGCCACGAAAGCCCGTGGTTCCAAAGGATCAGGGCCGTGCGCTCGGCTGGGTAGACTCGAAGCCCCCAGGCTAGAAACTCACGCAGCACACTCGCATCGCCGGTGTTGATCACGCCGAGGTCCGAAACGAGCTCGAGCCCAGCCTTGCCGAGGCGTAGGCGCTTTGCGGTGTCGAAGTTTCCAAACCCGAGCAGGGGCTCCGCCGTGTAATCGCTCGAACGATCGAGCTGCACCACGATCTCGACGTCGTCGCTCGCAGCGATGCCGTTCAACTCGTCGAGGTCGCGCAGCGCGGCCGGCTCGAGGTTGTTGTCAGCGGCCATGTAGATCAGAACCGTCCAGGCCTTCTTGGGTGGTTCGGGCTCGATCCTCGCGTCTTCGTCGCCCGCATCACGCTCTGCTGCGTCGGTCGCCCCCGCGTCCTGCGGCAGCAGCGCAGCGTCCTGTCCACCCACGCCGGCCTCGGAAGGCTGGGCATCGGCCTGATTCGCGTCGGGCAGAAGCTCGCCGCCCACGCGCTGCTCAGGCGTTGCGCACGCAAGCATCCAAACGGCTGCGAGCGCAGGCCAACCCCCCCCGTGACGTCCCTGCATGCCACCATTGTCGACCCTCCGGCCCGGCGAGCAAAGCCTGCTCCGCCACTGGCCCCCGGCGCCTGCCGTGGCGCATCCCGAGCGCTATGCTCTTCGCGTGAAGACATCCCGCCTGACGCTGCTTACGAGCTTGTGCCTCGTGCTGTCGAGCCACGCCGCACGCGCCGACGAGGACAGCCTGCCGCCTGACGAGCGGCCCGAGTCGGAGAGCCGCACGTACATCAACGCACGCGTGGGCGCGTCGTCGATCAACGAGAACGGCAAGCCCGAGGTGTGCGTCGAGGCGGCACCGATCTCGTTTCTCAGCGTGGAGGCCTGCGGCACCGGGGCGCAGGTCTGGCACGACGATGCGGCGCCCGAGATGGCCCACTTTCGCCTCAAGGGGCGCTTTCTCTCGCTGCCCTTCTCACGCTTCTGGCTGCAGTCCTTCGTGGGCCTGGGTTTTGCGGAGCTGTCGGTGGGCAACGACGACCCAGGCTTCGCCTTCGGCGGACCCTCCGCTGCGCTCACCTCGACGGCTGGCGGCGAGCTCTCGCTCTCCACGCGCGCCCTCGTGCCGCTCGGGCGAGGCTTCGATCTGCTGAGCGACCTGACGCTGGGAGCGGCCTACCTGCCCCACGCCAACGATCTGATCCTCGCCCGCTCGCGCTTTCAGCCCAGCGTGTCGTTCTCGCTGGGCGTCGGGTTCTGATCCGGGCGGCGCCTGAGCCTCGCCCGCCCGGCCTCACACCGCTTCGAGCACGGCCGCGGCGCCCAGACCGCCTGCGGCGCAGATGCCGAGCAGCGCGAGCTCCTGGCCGCTTCGATGCAGCTCGTTGGCCATGGTGGTGACCATACGCGCGCCGGTGGCCCCGAAGGGATGGCCGATGGCGAGCGAGCCGCCGTGGATGTTGAGGATGTCCGCGGCCACCTCACCCACGGCCTTGTCGCGGCCGAGGCGCTCGCGCGCGAAGGCAGCGCTTCCGAGCATCTTGAGGACGCTCAGCACCTGCGCGGCGAAGGCCTCGTGCATGTCCACGAA
>CAYNOM010000382.1:0-6439 GCA_964398415.1 uncultured Polyangiales bacterium
AAGACGAAGACGAAGACGAAGACGAAGACGAAGACGAAGACGAAGACGAAGACGAAGACGACGAAGACGAAGACGAAGACGAAGACGACGAAGACGACGAAGACGATGCACTCGAGGATGAAGAGAGCGAGGACGACGCAGACGAGCGCTAGCGCCGGAGCGAGCGCCACTTGACGACGCCCCTCGAGCAGGCAGCGCTGAGCGCACTTTGGGGCGCCCGCGCGCAGCGCGTAGATGGACCGGAAGAAGGTCTATTCTGCCTGCGATTGTTTCAGGCCGGCACGCGCCACAACCTCCTGTTGTCGCTGCGCCCGGGTCGGGTCGGAGTGGGCCTCGCGGCCGAACGCCCCAAGGGCCAGCCTGCCTCGGCCCTGGTTCAGCGTCTGCGCGGTCTCATCGAAAACGCGCGCCTCGCCGAAGCCCACTGGATCGGCGATGAGACGCATCCCGAGCGCGCGCGTGCGCTGCGCCTGCGGTTTGCCCGCCGCGATGGCGCCGTGGCCCTCGTGGCAGAGCTCAACCCGCACAGGCCGGTGCTTTGGATGCTCGATGCGGACGGGCGCGTGCTCGGCGCGTCGGACCCACGCGCCCTGGCGCAGCGCGGTATCGCGAAGGGCGCCGTGTACTCGGCTCCTGCCACCGGCGAGGGCATCGCGATCGCAAGTGATGCCGCACTCGAAGCGGCTGGAGAGGAGCTCACGTCCGGGCAGCACGATCGGGCCGAGCTCGAACGCCGCAAGGCCGTGAGCGCCGCGCTGAGAGCCGCCATCAAGCGTGTGCGCCGCAAGGTCGAGGCCGTACGCGGCGACGTCGCCCGCACCGCCCTTGCCCCGGAGCTGCGCAAGCACGCAAACCTGCTCTTGTGCGCTCTCGACCGCGTCCCGCGCGGTGTGCGCGAGGTCGAGCTCGACGACCCCGAGGATGACGGACGCCAAGCCCGCATCGCGCTCGATCCAGAACGCTCTCCCACACAGAACGCCCAGGCCATGTTCGATCGGGCCCGCAGGCTCGATCGCGGTCGCGCGATCGCCAGCGAGCGGCTCGCGAGTGTGCTGGAGGAGCTCGACGTCCTCGAGCGCCTCGAAGCTCAGGCAGAGGCCCTACCCCTCGACGAGCTCGAAGCCCACGCCCGAGCCCGCCGCATTCGGCTTGGCTCGGCGCCGAGTGTCATCGCTCCGAAAAAACGCGGGCCGCAAACGCGCACGCCGTTTCGCATCTTCGAAGCCCAGGACGGAACGCGCATCCTGGTCGGCAAGGGGGCGGCCGACAACGACACGCTCACCCTCACGGTGGCAAAGCCACACGATCATTGGCTGCACGTGCGGGGAGCCGCAGGCGCACACGTGATCATCCAGTTGACCCGTGGCGCGATGCCGCGCGACACACAGGTGCTCGATGCCGCACACCTCGCGGCGCACTTCAGCGATCTGCGCGCCGAGCCCGTGGTCGAGGTGTCGCATACCCCGCGCCGTTACGTTCGAAAGCCGAAGGGCGCAGCTCCAGGTGCCGTGCTCCTCGACCGCGAAAAGGTGCTGAACCTACGCGTCGAACCCGAGCGCTTGGCGCGTCTACTAGCGGCCGAGCTGAGTTAGCTCCGCCCGACATCGCCCAGCTCGCTTCGTTCGCCCCAAAAACAGAACCGCCGGATCCCAGACGGGAACCAGCGGGCTTGCGGCATTACGGAACCGCCCTGACGGATGGACCCGGCCACGACGGCTCTACCGTACAGGCGGGCCCGCGACCGCAGTCGCGGGGCGGCTCAGCCAGCTGCCTTCTTCGCGCGCTTGGCCGGCTTCTTAGCGGCCTGCCTGGCCGCCTTCCTGGCCGGCGCCTTCTTGGCGGCCTTCTTGGCAGCCTTTTTCACGGCCTTCTTAGCGGCCTTGCGGGGCGCGGTCGCGCGACGCTTGGCTGGCGCCTTCTTCGTAGTCTTCTTCGCGGCTTTCTTGGCCGCCTTCTTGCCAGGCTTCTTCGCGGCGGACTTCGCCGCTTTCTTCTTCGCTGCCATCGTGACCTCCCTCGGATTGGGGTCCATTGATACTAGTACGGTATTGTCACGTCACGGCATGTGTCAACAACGAGCGCATATAATTTATATCTAACTTTGCGATATTTGACTAGACACTGAAAGCCAAACACACACAAATTGCTGAAATTAGAAGGCAATTCAGAAACACCTACATTGGCGCAAAAAACGCAAGAAAAGCGTAGGGTTGGAGCACGAAGCCCGGCTTTTTACGGATCTCTGCCCCCACCGCAGGCCAATTCCCTCGTGGCTTTCTTGCCGTTCCGGCTACAACAGGCGCACTGAAACTGCCCGAAACCCCGGGAGGACTCTCGTGAAAGACCTCAAGAGCAACAAGCACTCGCACTGGATGACGTTCGCCCTCTTCTGCGTTTTGGCCGCCTGCGGCTACTCCGAGGAAGAGATGCAGGCCAAGCGCGACCAGGTCAGCGGTTTGCAGGCCGAGCTTTCCCAGTCACAGGAGCGAGGCGCATCCCTCGAGGCGCGGCTCAAGGACATCAGCGATCGCAACGCAGAGCTCATGGAGCGCCTCAACCTCGCGGGTGCCGAGAAGGGCACCCTGAGCGCATCACTCGCCGAGAAGGATCGCGCCCTCGAGGAGCTGCGGCAGCGCGAGAAGCAGGCCCAGGCCCGCCTCGCCACATTCCGCGGCATGCTCGAGCGGTTCCGGTCGATGATCGACTCCGGCAAGCTGCGCGTGCGCGTCGTGCGCGGCCGCATGGTCGTCGAGCTAGCCGAGAACATCCTCTTCGATTCCGGCAAGGCGAACCTCAAGAAGGAGGGCCAGGAGGCCCTGACGCAGGTGGGAGGCGTGCTCGCCTCGATCCCCGATCGCGAGTTCCAGATCACGGGCCACACAGACAACATTCCGATCAAGAGCGCGCGTTTCCCCTCGAACTGGGAGCTTTCCACCGCACGTGCGGTGGAGGTCACACGCTTTCTCTCGGAAAAGGGTGTGGATCAAGCGCGACTCTCTGCCGCGGGCTACGCCGACACCCAACCTGTGGCGTCGAACGCGGATGCCGAGGGCCGTCAACAGAACCGCCGCATCGAAATCGTGTTGATGCCGAACCTGGACGAGCTGCCCGATTTGTCAGCGCTCTCGGGGACTTGAGGACGACGCGGCCGTCGCGGTTCAGGCGCTAAACATGAACAAGCTGTCAACTAAATGGGGTTGACCGAGCCCGTATCGCCTGGTAGTTTTCCGTGCAGGGCTGTGGTCTACCTGGGATCATAGTCGCTCTCGGACACACCCGAGGGTACCGTGGACTGGAGGGTGGGCTGGTCCACCGCAAGGTCCCCACATCCGAACAACATCGGCACTGTGGACGGTCGGGGCGGAAGCCATGAGTCAGGTGCGAGGGGTGGGTCTCCAGCCGGCCCATCTAGTGTCGCGCCCCGCTGGGAGTCGATCCCAGAGGGGTGATGCCGTTTTCGGCGCCAGCGAAGGTGCCAGCATCGCGCTCAGGCCTCGGCCCAGCGCGACGCCTTAGCAAGAGGGAGCTCCGATGCAGGCTCGTAGCCACGACTTCAAGGTTGGTGACAAGGCTGTTTACCCCGCCCAGGGCGTCGCCGAAGTGGTGTCCATCGAAGAGAAGGACATCGCAGGCAATCGTCAACGCTTCTACGTCCTTCGCATCCTCGACACCGATCGCAAGATCATGGTGCCAGTCAACAACGCGTCGAACGTAGGGCTCAGGCCCCCGATCTCGGAGCAAGAGATCCGCGAAATCTTCGAGATCCTGCGCGAGCGCACGATCGCCTTCGACAACCAAACCTGGAATCGCCGCTACCGTGGCTTCATGGACAAGATCAAGACCGGATCCGTCTTCGACGTCGCGGAGGTGATGCGCGATCTCTACCGCCTCAAGGCGGAGAAGTCGCTGTCCTTCGGCGAGCGCCGCATGCTGGAGACGGCGCGCACGCTCATCGTCAAGGAGATCGCCGTCGCCCGTCGCAAGAGCGAGGCGAAGGTGCAGGCGGAAATCGAGAAGATCTTCGAGAACTGACCCCCTTTCGCTTCCTGCACGAACGTCGTGGATCGCGCGTCGGGAAACCCTGGCGCGCGATTTTGTACGTCCGGGGACCGAGGCGTGGCGTTATCATTCATGAATGCTTGCCAAGCTCACTCTGCGCCTCGCGGCCATGCCCGAACAGACGTGGGGGCGTTTCTTGGCAGCGCATGTGCAGGCCGAGCCGCTGCCCTCACCGCTCAAGCACGCCGCGGCCGCGGGGATGGTCTCCGCGATCGCCACGGGGCTCGGTGCCGCGTTCGACCATGGAGCGACGGCCGCCGGGGTGGTGCTGCATCTGTTGACGGCGATCGTCGGCTACGTGGGGGGCTGCTCGCTCGCGGTGCTCATGACGCCCCAGATCGCGTCGAGTCCCGGGGTCGACGCCGCAATCCTTGCACGGTTTGCGTCGGGGGCCGTGTTGCCCATTGCCTTGAGCGGTGCGCTCAATATCATCCCATTGTTTCCGCTGACTCTGCTCCTAGTGCTGCTAGGAGGGGTAACGAGCGCTTGGTCCGGCTGGATCGGCGCGAGTGCCATGCTCGCTCTCGAGGGCGAGCCAAGAAAACGAGCCGCGCTGGTCCCGGCTGTCCTGGCGGTAAGCCTGGTCCTGATTGCAACTCTCACTCGGTTGGTGCTGCCAAAATGAAACGCGACAGCGTCTGCTTTGAAGCCGCCCTGACCGTCAACAACGACTTTCCAGGCCCTCACGGGTCTGCAAACCGCGTCGAGCACGACTTGCACCCTCCGCGTTGCCTGGCTCGGGTCCGCCACCCCGAGGGCAGCGCCACAGGTGGAGCCGGCCGGCCCCCAATCCGTCGCCCATGCACAATACGCTGGTCATCAATGTCGACATCGGCGAGACCCGAGTCGCCCTGGTTGAAGAGGGCGTGCTCGCCGAGCTGTATCTAGAGCGCGAACAAGATCGAAGTCCCGTCGGGAACATCTACCTAGGCAAAGTGACGCGCGTGCTTCCGGGCATGCAGGCGGCCTTCGTCGATATCGGCCTCGACCGCGCCGCGTTCCTGCACGTCGAAGACGTGGTGCCCGAGGAGGATCTGGAGCAGCTGCTCAACGGAGAGCACGAGCACGAGGACGCCGAAGACGACTCGGCGGCCAAGTCGAAGCGCATCTCACGCAAGACGCCCATCCGCGACGTGCTCAAGGAGGGGCAGGAGATCGTTGTCCAGGTCTCGAAGGGCCCGATCAGCACGAAGGGCGCACGGGTCACGAGCCACGTGGCGCTGCCCGGGCGCTACGTCGTGTACATGCCGACGGTCGATCACATCGGCATCTCCAAGCGCATCGTCAACGAGAAAGAGCGCAAGCGCCTGCGCGAAGCCATCGAGGCCTTCAAGCCCCCGCAGGGCGGGTTGATCGTGCGCACGGTGGCCCAGGGGCTCACGAAGCGTGAGCTGAAGGCGGACGTTGGCTACCTGGTCAAGGCCTGGGAGCGCGCCATGAAGAAGCGCCAGGGCGTCAAGCGCGCCCCCTCGTGCCTCTACGCCGATCTCGACATCGTGCTGCGCGCGGCGCGTGACCTGTTCACCGAGGACGTGAAGCAGATCATCATCGACCATCCGGCCGAGCACGAGCGCCTGGTCGAGTTCGTGTCGGTGTTCATGCCCGAGCGCGCCCAGGACGTGATCCTGTACCAGGGCGATGCCCCTGTGTTCGACGAGTACGGCATCGAAGACGAGATCGCCCGCGCCCTATCGCGCAAGGTGCCCCTTCCTTCAGGTGGCTACCTGATCATCGACCAAGCAGAGGCCCTGACGGCCATCGACGTCAACACCGGCCGTTTCACCGGCCGCGGCAAGGACCTCGAGGAGACCATCCTGCAGACCAACCTCGAAGCGGTGAAGGAGATCGGCTACCAGCTGCGCTTTCGCAACATCGGTGGCCTGATCGTGCTCGACTTCATCGACATGGAGCGCTCCTCGCACCGGGAGAAGGTGTACCGAGCCCTGATCGAGGTGCTGAAGCGCGACAAGGCCAAGACCACGGCGGTCAGGCTGTCGGAGCTCGGCCTGGTCGAGATGACGCGAAAGCGCACGCGCGAGTCGCTCGGCCGCACCATGCACGAGCCCTGCTTCTACTGCGACGGCACGGGCACCCTGCAGAGCAAGACGACGATCTGCCATGAGATCCTGCGCCAGCTCCAGCGCGAGAAAGACCAGCTGCCGGGCTACAAGATCGTGATCAGCGCCCACCCCGCGATCTGCGACATGCTGCAACGCGAGCAGCGGCGGCACATCGAGCACGCGAGCAACCGGCTCACGCGCCAGATCGTGCTGCAGCCGCGGCGCGAGTACCACCTCGAGCAGTTCGACCTCACGAGCGCGTGAGGGTGATCCCGGATGGGCTGAGGCGTGATAACGTACGCCACGATGACCGATGGGAA
>CAYNOM010000383.1:0-6429 GCA_964398415.1 uncultured Polyangiales bacterium
GCAGCATCGCGCAGTAAGGGCCGCTCAGCATGTGGGTCAGATCGAGAACGCGGAGTCCGTTGAGGGCTTTCATCAAACGACTCTTTTCCCAGAAGATTCTCTCGTGCTCGTGCTCGTGCTCGTGCTCGTGCTCGTGCTCGTGCTCACCCAAGACTCTCGAAGTACGAAAGCACGTCGCTCTTGCCGACCACGTCGCCGTACTTACTCTGGATATCGAATAAATTGGCCTCGTGGGGCGCGCTGTGGCGATCGCCCACGCACTCGCGCGGCACGATGGCGCGAAAGCCATTCTGGCAGGCATCGACGGCCGTTGCGCGCACACAGCCGCTCGTGGAGCAGCCGGTGATGATCAGGGTGTCGACACGCAGCGCGGTAAGCATGGCCGCGAGGGGCGTCCCGAAGAAGCTGCTGGCGTATTGCTTGATCAGGATGGTGTCACCGGGTGCGGGCCTGAGCTCAGGCACGATCTCGGTCATCGGGTTCGACGCGAGAAAGGTGCGCAGCACGGGCACTTTCTGCACGAACACACCGCCATCGAGGCCGTTGTCGTTGTAGAGCACGCGCGTGTAGATCACGGGCACCTGCCTCTTGCGTGCCGCTGCGAGCAGCGGGGCCGTCTCCTTCACAGCGGAGACGACGTCGGGTGCGTAGAGCTTTTCGCCGGGCGTCGTGTAGGCGTTGACGAAATCGATGACGATGATCGCGGCCTTCTCGCCGAAGCCCACCCCGCCATCGAACACACCTCGGTAGTTGCTCTGTAGATCAGCACTCATCTCAGACTCCGTCGCGCACCGAGCGCGCTGCGTGACGTCCCGCGAGCAGTCCATACCCGAGGGCCGTGAGCAGCCCGTTGCCGCTCAGGTAGCCTCCGGGACCGTGACCGCTGATGCCGGCCGCGCAGCCGCCGCCCGCGTACAGATTGGGGATGGGAGTTTGGTCGGGGCGCAGCACGCGTGCGTCGCGATCGACCTCGAGCCCGCCCTGGGTGTGGAAGAGGGCGGCTGTGACCTTGACGCCGTAGAAGGGGCCTTCGAGGCGTCGGCAGTCCTTGCGACCGAAGGGATCCTTCGCTTCGCCGCGTGCACAGGCTTGGTAGTGCTGGAACGTGCGCTCGGCCTCTTCGGCGTCGAGGCCCGCCAGCTGGGCGAGGGCGCCGACGCTGCCCGCCTTCTTGACGATGCCCACCTCGACGGCCGCCTTGTAGTCGTCGAAGGCGAGGGAGATGTCGTGCACGCGCTGATCGTAGACGACCCACACGCGTCCTTGGGCCATGCCCGCATCGTCGTCGTCGCTCAGGGCCGGCTGCTTCATGATCTCGAGCGCGTGCTCGGAGTAGCCGTGGGTCTCGTCGCCGAAGCGCTTACCGTGCTTGTTGAGCTGAAAGCCCCCCTCCATCACGACCGCGTACGTGATGAGCGTCTCGCCCGGCATGGCGACGGTGCTGTGGCACTGGTAGCCATCCATGAACGCGAGCTTGGCTCCGAGTGCTTCGCCCCACAGGATGCCTTCGCCCATGGAGCCCTCGCCGCCGAAGTAATACACGCCCTCGATCTCGGGGATGTACTTGGCGACCATGGCGGCGTTTCCGCCGAAGCCGTTGCAGGCGAGGATGACCTTCTTGGCCTTCACGCGCAGCGCTTCGCCGCCCTGTTCGGCGATGGCACCACACACGACGCCATGCTCATCGACGACGAGGCCGATGCCCGACGCACCCTCGACGAGATCCGCGTTCGGGTGGTTCTGCACGGCATGCTTGAGATCGGTGATCAGCTCGACGCCCGTGCGTGTCGGGGGCACGTGCATGCGAAACTGGGTGTGCCCAGGATATTTGAAGTCGGACACGAGCTCGAGCTTTACGCCGCAGTCGTCGACGAGCCACTCCACGAGCTCCTTCGACGTGCGCGCCATGTGCAGCACGGTCTCGCGGTCTGCGGTGTGGTGATTTTTCTCGAGGATGTCGCGCGCGAAGTCTTCGGCCGTCTCTTCGATGCCAGCCGCCCTCTGAAAGCGTGTGCCGGCCGCCGGGATCATGCCGCCCGAGCGGGCGGTGTTCGACAGGGGCCTCTGCATCTTTTCGAGCAGCACCGTGTGCGCGCCGCCCTGGGCCGAGGCGAGGGTCGCCGTCATGCCGCAACCGCCGCCGCCGATCACGACGACGTCGGTCTCGATCTCCCACTGCCCGTTGTCGGGCTGAATGCCGACGCTGTGGAGCTTCATGACCCCTCAACCCCCGTAGGGGCGACGCAGGTACTTGCCGATCGGTGCGGAGACGACGTTGCCGTTGTCGTAGATCAAGTTGCCGCGCAGGTAGGTTTGCTTGACCTGGGCCGTGAGCTCCTGGCCCTCGAAGGGCGTGTAGCCCTGACCGCTCGGAGACTCTTCGGCGCGGACGGTCCAGGTCTTGTTCGGATCGACGAGCACGAGGTCTGCGTCGTAGCCCGGGGCGATGTCACCCTTGCCGAGCAAGCCGTAGCGCTTGGCGGGGTTGTACGACAAGAGCTCGGCCATGTGGTTGTAGCTCATGCCACGCTTCGAGCCTTCGCTGACGAGGCCTGGCAAGAGGTACTCGGTGCCGCCGAAGCCGCTCTTTGCGTGGAAGATGTCGTGCGGGTGATCGTGATCGACCTTCTTCTCGCCCGAGCAACAGGCGTGATCGCTGACCACCCAGTCGACGTCGCGGTTGAGCACGGCCTCCCACAGCCGCTCCACGTCCTCACGCGGGCGGATGGGCGGATTGACCTTGGCAAGGGCACCTGCCTTCGAGTCGACGTCGAGCAAGAGGTGCCCGATGGTGACCTCGCGCTTGAAGCTGATGTGCGGGAAGACCTTCTGCATCGTCAGCGCCGACTCCACGGCCTTGCGTGAGGTGAGGTGCAAGAGATTGATGTTGGGCAGGTCGGTCTCGTTCGCCAGATACGAGGCGATCCAGATGGCCAGGCCCTCGGAGTGGGGCGGACGGCTGTGATGATACGCGTTGAGGCCCGTGAGCTTGCCCTCGCTCTGCACGAGCTTCGTGTAGGCGTTCAGGATCTCGCCGATCTCGCAGTGAAGGCTCAGGCTGAGGGTGTCTTTGAGCGCAGGCTTGTCGCGGATGATGCGCGACAGCTCGCGCATGATGAACTCGAAGTGCGCCACATCGTAGCGCTCGTCTTCCCCGATCATGAGGAAGTCTTTCTGGGTGTTCGAGCGACCGTGCAGCCCGTAGCTGCCGTAGAACATGAAGATCTTGAAGCTCGTGACCCCGTGCTCGCTCACCAGCATCTCCATCTCCTTGATGTGAGACGCGGCGATGGGCGCGACGTGGTAGCAGTAATCGACGTGGTACTTGCCCTTGGAGATGTCGAGGATCTCGGGGTAAATCTGGCGATAGGGGCCGGTTTTGTTGAGGTAGTAGGCGCCCGTGCGGATGTAGTTCATGCTCGAGGTCACGCCGCCCATGGCCGCGGCCTTCGACTCGGGTCCGATGTCGTCTGCGAGGGGCTGATAGATGCCCGTGTGCATGTGGGCATCGGCGACACCTGGAAAGCCAAGCAGGCCCTTCGCATCGACGACTTCCTTCGCGCTGTCTGCCGAAAGCTCGGGGGCGAGGCGCGCGAACTTCTCGTTCTTGATGCCGATGTCGAGTTGATCGACCCCGTTCTTGTTGGGGCGGACGACGCGGACATTCTTGATGATCTTGTCGAACTCGATGGCCATGACCCAAAGCTCCTCAGTGCAGAACCAAGTCGTGCTCACGTTGCGGCGCGCGGCGCGCTCCCGTTCAATCCTTGGGGACGAGCTCGCTCTCGAGCCGTGTGAACTCGTCGATGCCGAGCAGCGCGTTGAGCGCATCGAACGAAAGCATGCGATCGAGCAGATGCTGGGTGGTGCCCGCGCGCGACAGCTCGCCCAGGATTTCGGCGCCCACCTTGGCGAACACGCGCAGCAGGGTGTTGGGGTAGAGCGCGATGGCGTAGCCCAAGCTCTCGAGCTCGTCGGCCGCAAAGGGCGGCGTCTTTCCGCCCTCGACCATGTTCACCACGTGCGGGATGCCGGGCAGTTGCTTCGTCACCTCGAGCAGCTCGGTGCGATCGAGGGGCGCCTCGACGAACAGGATGTCGGCGCCCGCCTCTTGGTAAGCGCGTGCGCGTGTGATGGCGGCATCGAGGCCTTCGATCGTGCGCGCGTCGGTGCGCGCGATGATCAGCGTCTCGCGCGAGCTTCTCGCGGCCACGGCGGCCCGGATCTTCAGCGCCATCTCGTCCTTCCCGATCAGCTTCTTGCCCGCCATGTGGCCGCAGCGCTTCGGAAAGGCTTGGTCTTCGAGTTGGATCGCATTGGCCCCGGCCGCCTCGAACAGCTGCACCGTGCGGCGCGCGTTCATGGCGTTTCCGTAGCCGTTGTCGGCGTCGCAGATCAACGGCAGTGAGGTGCCCGCGCGCAGGTTCGACACGGCGTCGACCATCTCGCTCTGGTTCACGAGCCCCACGTCGGCCTGGGCCAGGCGGGTGTAGGATATGCCCGCACCGCTCATGAACGCGCACTGAAAGCCCGCGGCTTCGATCAGGCGTGCCGAGAAGGCGTCGTAGGCCCCGGGGGCGACGAGGATTTTTCCGCGCTTTAGGAGGTCTCGAAGGGGCGGGGCCATCGTGGGGGAGACTACCCCGACGGGCGGCGACCGTCTAGTCGGTTAGTATACTAACCGGGCGGTCAGGCAGCAGATCGCTAGGGTTTCACGAAGTTTGGGGTCCACGCCAGAGTTGCGTTGACCCGGTTTTACCGGTCGGTATAGTCTGTTGACCCGTCGTTCAAATCGCGCAAGCGCCCGAGGAGCCCATGGCAGAGGAACAAAGGCCGATTCAGTCCATCGAGGACCTGTACAACGCACGCCCCAACGTGGACAACAGCGCCGCGTTCGAGGTGCTCTGGGAGACTTTGGTCGGGCTCTTCAATCGGCTCAGCAAGCGCTTCGAGCTCACGCAGCACCCTTCGTCGAAGCAGTGGGAGTCGTACAAGAGCGCGGACGGCAAGTTCGAGGGCTCGCTGCGCACCTTCAGCGGCCCCGAGGTCGACTGGATCGTGTACTCGTGGACGGGTCAGCCGAAGTCGAGCTTCTGCAACATGCACCTCAACGTGTGGCTCGGTCCGCAGTACGATGTGCCGCACATCTCGTTCGTGTTCGGCACGGTGCCCGATCTCTTCGCGTACCAAGATTTCCCGCCGCGCTACGACCTGTGGTCGAACGCCGAGTACTGCGACAAGTACTACGAGCCGCTCAACAAGGACGCGCTCAAGTGGCGCGCCGACAAGCGCCTGAGCTTCTTCATCAGCGAGAGCGTGTACATGCGCGTGTGCCTGTCGCCCAACGCCATCTGTCACGTGGGTGAGGCCGATCTGCCGCTGATGCGCGACCTGCGCGACGAGTACTTCCGCCGCTGCGAGACCTGGATCAAGTGGGTCGACGAGGCGAAGGTGCTGCCCGCGGACAAGCAGGAGCAGATGAAAGAGCGCGACCGCTACATCCGTAAGGAAGTGGCGAACCGCGATCCCGTCAATTCGCTGGCCGAGAAGTTCTTCGGTAAGGAGATGACGGACAAGCTCATCGATGCTCTCTGGGGTGTCGAACGGTAGAACGGCGCCGGCGGCGCGCCTCACAGCTTGCGTCCTCGGGCCCTCCCTGCGACAGGCGCGCTACTCGCAGCCGATGGGGCTCGTGTCGACCACGACGTCGTCGACGAACACCTGGGCCGAGGGTTGGCTCGACCCCGCGGATGCGATGCCGACGCCGATGGTGGTCACGCCGCCGAACGGTAACGTTGGAACTCCAGGGAGGAAGTTTTCCTCCACCCCGTCGAGCCACAGCGTGGCCCGCCCCTGCTTGTCGCTGATCTGGACTGAAAGCTCCAGGCAGAACCACCTGTCCACGGGTACCGTAAGGGTGCCCCTGCGTGCGATGGAGCCCATGTCGGCGGCGAGCGCGAAGCCGTCGTTGGAGACGAACACCGACACGCCTCCGCTCAACGCGAGGGTCACGTCCCCCACGGTGAGTAGAGCGAAGTCCATCCGCGGGGTGCTGCTGGGCACGAAGTAGTGGGCGCGCACGTAGAAGGCGCCCGAGCTGAAGGGGCCGAAGCCGCGCTTGGTAAGCATGGCGGCTCCCCCCGGCGCGGAGGCCGCGGTGGTCAGAGCACCGGTTCCGGCGCGAACGGGGTCGGTCGTGTGCGCGGTCGTTCCATTGATCGCGATGGCGCGATCCCAGTCGTCGAGGGTCTGCGACTCGAAGCCGCTGCAGAACAGGCCTTGCGTGCAAGGCGGCGGCAGGGCGCCGTCGGCGCTCGCCCCGTCTGCGGGAGGCGTCCCACCGCCATCGGACGGTCCCGACCCCGTGTCCGCGCCGCCCGAGGCCGAATCGGAACCGGCGTCGGTCGGCTCGCCCCTGCCGGCGTCCCC
>CAYNOM010000384.1:0-6417 GCA_964398415.1 uncultured Polyangiales bacterium
CGCCCACCTGGCGCCCCGCCATGGCTGCACGAAACGCGGCGCGCATGGCCACCTCCGTCTTGCCGAACCCCACGTCGCCGCACACCACCCGATCCATGGCGCGGGGGGCCTCGAGATCGTGCAGCACCTCGTCGATCGCGCGCGTTTGATCGGGTGTCTCGTCGAAGGCAAAGCTCGCCTCGAACTCGGCGTAGGTGCGATCGACGGGGCCGAGCGGGGGGCGCGTGTTGGCGGCGCGCTGAGCGTAGATCTTCAAGAGGTCATCGGCGAGCTTCTTGACGTCGTCGCGCACACGGGCCTTCGTGCGCGCGAAGGTCTGGCCGCCGAGCTTGTCGAGCTTCGGAGCCTTACCTTCCTGGCTCGAGTGCTTCTGGATCTGATTGAGGCGGGTGACCGGGAGATACAGCTTTCCGCCCACGTACTCGACGACCAGCACCTCGACGCTGACCGGCCGCATGCCCTGCATCTCTTCGTAGCGAGACAGGGGCATCTGCTTCTTTTCGAGACCGAGGTAGCGCCCGATGCCGTGCTCGACGTGCACGATGAAGTCGCCGACCGAGAGCGCGCTCAGATCATCGAGAAACGCCTCCGCCTTCTTCGGGCGCGCCTTCTTCGCGGCGCGATGGTGGGAGGTGCGAGCACCGAAGACCTCGCCCTCAGCCACACACGCGAGGCCCGCCGCCGCGAGCACGAAGCCGCGGTTGAGCGCGCCGAGCACCACCTCGGCCTTGCCGCTCGGCGGGCGCTCGAGACTCTGGGGCGCGAAGGGCTCTGGAGCGCCTAGCATCTCGATGCCGTAGCCGCGCAGAAGGCTCGACAATCTATCGCCCTGGGTGCGCGTGCGGGCCGTGATCAACACGCGTAGGCCGCTCTCGAGCCAGCCTTGCACGCTGCGCGACAGGGGGAGGAGCGCGTCGAGCCTTCCGCCCTCCACGCGCTGCTGTTTGAGCTGGGCGACGAGCGAGGTTTGATCTTCGCCTCCAAGCTGAAGCAAGCGCGCCGGATCCGCGCTCTCGAACACGCTCAGGGGCGACTCGTCGTCCTCGGGGGCCCCGCCGACGGCCAGGGTGTGCACGGATGCGACCGGATGGCGCTCCAGGGTCTCGCGCAGGGTGTGCGTGTCGAGGTACAGCTCGCGCATGGGGAAGGCGGGCAGGTCTTCGATGCGTGACGCCCTGTCGCCGTGGGCGCGCTCGAGCTCCTCCGACGCCGCCTTGGCCACGCCCGTGGGATCGACGATCACGCAGCGCAGGGTGTCGGGCAGATAATCGAACAAGGTGTCGAGTGCGCCGTGAAAGGCGGGCAACAGGCCGTCGAGACCGAGCACGCCACGCCCGCTCGCCAGATCATCGAGCAGCTCGTTGCGTTTGCGAGTCGGCAGATCGAAGCTGTCGCACAGATCACTCACGCGCTCGCGGACGAGCTTGCGCGCGCTGTCGTCGGCGATGGCTTGACGCGCCGGATGCACGAACACCGATTCCTCGTCGCCCCGCGTACGTTGCGTGTCGGGGTCGAAGCGCTTGATGGAGGTGACGAGCTCGTCGTCGAGCTCGATGCGCAGCGGGCCGTTGGCATGGGGCGGGTAGACGTCGATCAGGCCGCCGCGTACGGCGAAGGAGCCGGCATCTTCGACCACGGGCACGCGCAGGTATCCGCATGCGCTGAGTAGCGAAACGAGCTCGTCGCGATCGACGATGTCGGCGACGCTGATGCGACGCGAACGCGACGCCATCACCTGTCGCGGCGCCACCTTGCGCAACAGCGCACCCACGGGCGCGACGAGAAACTGCCACGGCAGACCCTGCGCCAAGTGGCACAAGGCCGACACGCGCTCCATGGTCGCCTTGCGATCCTCGGCCACCTGCAGAAACGGTGAGGCGTCGGGCACCGGAAAACGCAGCACGGGCAGCGCGTCGTGGCCGCGCCCGGAGGCGACCCCGAAGAAGCTCAAGTCTTCGCTGCAGGCGAGGGCTCTGTCCTGATCGGGAGTCACGATCAGCATGGGCGGCGCCCCACGGCGCGCGGCCTCGGTGAGCAAGAGGGCGAGCGAGCCTGCGGGCAGACCCGTGTAGTCGACGCGCTCGAGTGAGAGCAGGCGCTCGGCGGCGGCGCGTAGGCTGGTGTTTGCGCGGGTGAGGCCGCTCTCGAGCGCGAATCTGTCGATGGGAGGGAGCTCTGCCACGTCGGAAGAGCGTGGTAGCGCGCTCGCGCGGGCCGAACAATCTCAAGAGGTGTCGATGAATCTCCCTCGGTCCGATTTATCGACACCTCTTCATTCCGAAGCGGATTCGCGAGCCTTTTTGCGTGCGACTCACCGTTTGTCGAGTTAGTTTGACGACTGGCGCGAGTTGCCAACGGGGCATCCGTGCACGAGGAGGACGCCGTGAAGCGCACGCTTTTTTCTGAGGAGCACGAGCTGTTTCGAAAGGCCTTCCAGCAGTTCGTCGAGCGGGAGATCAAGCCGCACCAAGAGCGCTGGATGGAGCAGCATCAGGTCTCTCGCGAGGTCTGGAAGAAGGCGGGCGAGGCGGGCTTTCTTTGCACCTGGTTGTCCGAGCAATACGGCGGTGCGGGCGGCGATTTCTTGCACGCCACGGTGATCATCGAAGAGCTCGCGCGTGCCTACGAAAGCGGGTTTGCCGCGTCGTTGCACTCGGACGTGGTCGTGCCCTACCTCTATCATTTCGGCGACGACAACCAGAAGCAGCGTTGGCTGCCGAAGTGCGTCTCGGGCGAGTGCATCACTGCCATCGCGATGACCGAGCCGGGCGCGGGCTCTGATCTCGCAGGCATGCAGATGACGGCGGTGCGCGACGGCGATCACTACGTGCTCAACGGCACGAAGACCTTCATCTCGAACGGACAGATCTGTGACCTCGTCGTGGTGGCGGCCAAGACCGACCCGCAAAACCCCCACAAGGGCATCACGTTGTTCGTGGTGGAGGCGGGCATGAAGGGCTTCGAGCGCGGCCGCAATCTGAAGAAGATAGGCCTCCACTCGCAAGACACCTCGGAGCTGCACTTCGAAGACTGCCGCGTGCCGGTGCAAAATCGCTTGGGGCCGGAGGGCGGTGGCTTTCTCGCGCTCATGCGCAACCTGCAGCAGGAGCGGCTCGTGGTCGCGATCGGCGCGCAGGCGGCGGCCGAGCAGGTGCTCGAGGACACCATCAGCTACGTGAAAGAGCGTAAGGCCTTCGGCAAGCCCTTGAGCAAGTTCCAGAACACGCAGTTCAAGCTGGCCGAGCTCGCGACGAAGGTGGAGGTGGGTCGGCACTTTCTCGACCAGGTGATCGCGCGCCACACGCAGGGCGAGTACCTCGTGAAGGAATGCTCGATGGCCAAGCTCTACCAGACAGACATGCTGGGAGAGCTCGTCGATGAGTGCCTGCAGCTCTTCGGGGGCTACGGCTACATGATGGAATACCCCATCGCTCGCGCCTACGTCGATGCGCGCATTCAGCGCATCTTCGCGGGAACGAACGAGATCATGAAGGTGATCATCGCCAAAGAGATGAAGCTCTGACAGCAGCAGCGTCGGGTTTCGATTGCGGCGCGATGGCTCGGCTGTAGGCTTGCGCCCCAGAATGAGAGGGGCGCCAACGATGAAGCCTTGGATCCTCATCGCCGTGGCGATGGGTACGGGTTGCTCGGACCCGGCGGGGGTGATGACCACGCGCGAGCGAGCGCCATCCGACGGCAGCGCTGACGCGGCCGTGCCGAGCATGCAGACCGCCGATGCGAGCCATGTGGACGCGTCACGCGTCGCGCCCGATGCGAGCTCTGGGCTCCCTCCGGCTCGCGAGGACGATGACGCCGGCGCCGCGCTGGAGCCGCGCCCGAGCAGCTGCGTCGATGCAGAGACTCCGGGGGCCACCTCCGACTGCCTGCGTCCCACCCTGTCGCCCGACTACTACCGCGACGAGGCGCTGAGGTACTTCGACACGCTCGACGTCGACGCGGACCGGGCCAGCGTGCCGCGCTATTCAGAGCTCGTCGCCCGCTGGGAATGGCCGCCCTGGCTGCTCCTCACGGGCTATGGCCGCCAAACGATGGAGCGCACCGCCGACATCCTGCGGCGGATCGATCCGTCTACGGTGCCTCGCCGTGACTGCCGCGCCTTCGACGTGCAGCCTTTCGCGCGTTGCTACGTCGAGTTCGAGTACGAGGGTGGGCCCTGCCCCATCTACGAGGAGTTCACCTTCAACGATCAGGGTGAGACCACGTTCATCGAAGCGTGGTCGAACCTCCCAGGCATGCTGCCGATGCCCGACGCGGGCGACATCTGGGCCGAGGGGCCCAACGTGCAGCGTCTGTCCACCCGCGTGCCCGGGCTTGGCAACGCCGAGGGCCGCATCGACCTGGACAGCGAGTGGATGGCTCGGGCGGCCGAAAGTGATCCTGACGTGGCCGAGTTTCAGAAGCGCGCGCGCAACCAGTGGTGGCACTGGACGATGGAGTACGGTCAGGCCGACTCGGACTTCTTCGCGCGCGGCTGTGGTTGGTAGGCGCGTCGAGCCGGCTCAGAGCGCGCCGCGCCGCACGCGCACGCAGATGGACTCTCTCTCGACCAACTCGTCGGCCACCCAAAACTCGTCCTCGTCGGTGAAGAGTAAGGATGCCCCGCCTGGGCGCGCCAAGTCTTGAAGCAACGGTAGCTCGCCCTCCAAGATGAGCATGCCGTCGCTTCCGAAGTCGGTAACCTTACTGCCATCGGCCGCGATGCGCAGCAGGGCAGGGCGGTTGTTGAGCACGCCGATGATGCTGGTGTAGATGAGCACGCCGCCGTCGGCGGTGGGCTGCAGCCCGCGTACGAAGGTGAGGCTGCCATCGAAGGGCTCGCCCTCCTCTGGCTCCAAGATCGTCAGGTCGTACGCGAGCTCGAGGGTGCCGTTGGTGCCAAACGCGGGGTCGGGCTGTCCGTCTGCTGTGAGCTGGGTGAGGCGCAGTACGTTGCGCGCGTCGCTGGCCTCGTCCGTCACGATTCCAGCCACCAGAATCTTGCCGCCCTCGCGCGCGAGCAGGCCCTGGACGCCGCCGCCTGCGCTCTCGAACCAGCCCGCGTCGCCAAAGGCGTCGTCGCGCACGCCAGCGTCGCTGACGCGCGTCAGCGTGGCGTTGCCGCCTGCGACGAGCCCTGCCGGCGTGAAAAGCGCGAAGAGCCCCCTCTCGTCGCCGCCGCTATCCAGGATCGCACCATTGTCGGGCCCCTCGGGGAACGAGGAATCGAGTGGACCCTGTGGGGTGAAGCGGGCCACGACCAGATCGGCGCCACTTCCGTCCTCGAGCCAGCCTGCGGCCCAGGGGCGGCCTGCTTCGTCGACGTGCACGTTGTGAAAGCGCGCGGTCGTGCCCACGTCGAGTAGGCGCAGCCCTTCGTCGCCAAACGAAGGGTCGCGCGCGCCGTTCGACGTCAACTTGAGCAACGCAAAGGAGCTCTCACCACCACCAGGCGTGCCCCGGCCGAAGCCCGCCACCCAGAGGTTGTCCGCGGTCACGTGCAGTCCGAGCGCGCCGTCGTCCTTCTTGGCCAGCAAGCCTTCGCCCGATCCACCCAGGTCTTCACGCAGCACGCCCCCCGCCGCAAACGTCGTGTCGAGCGCGCCGTCGCGCCCGTAGCGGGCGACGAGGACATCGGCGTTGCTTTGCCCCGCGACGAGCAGCTTGTCGCCCTGGGCGACGAGCGCACTGACCGCGCCCGAGATGCACGTGTTGTCGACGGGGCCGCCAGGGCCGCCGGTGCCGCCAGGGCCGCCAGGGCCGCCAGGGCCGCTGTCCTCGGCGGATGTGCCGCCGTCGGGGGTGGTTTCGGGCACGCGCGGCGTACTGTCACCTCCGCAGCCGACGCACAGGGCGACGAGCAGTGACGCGGTCGAGAGGGGGGTGGGCTTCACTTGGCAGGCTCCTTTCGTGCGGACGAGACCGCCCGATGGTCTCGATTACGTCCGAGCGCCCCCGTTTTCGACGCGCTGGCCCGCGCGTAGGGGCCTTTTTGCGCGATTTTGACCGAGATGGGTGCCATGGCCGCGCAGGTCGACGCACGCGGGGGCACGCTGGAAGCCGGCGGTGTTGCGGTTTGATTCTTATTTGCGTATGCTTCTGAAATAGGAACGTATGGGCAAGCAGACGCACAGCAAGGTCGAGCGGCGGCTCGAGCACCTCAAGGCGGTCGCCAAGCAGGCGGGCGTCAAGCTCACCCATCAGCGCCTCGAGATCTTTCGCGAGTTGGCCGCCTCGGAGGACCACCCCGGCGTCGACGCGATCTTTCGCGCCGTGCAGCGCCGCGTGCCCACGGTGTCGCTCGACACCGTCTACCGGACCCTATGGATGCTCCACGCCCTGGGCCTGGTCGCGACCCTCGGCCCCGAGCGTGACGGGGTGCGCTTCGATGGAAACCTCGACCCGCACCACCACTACGTC
>CAYNOM010000385.1:0-6408 GCA_964398415.1 uncultured Polyangiales bacterium
GCAGCCAAGAGCATTCGCTTCGTCATCGCTAACCATCCCAAGCAAGAGCAACGTTTTCTCACACGCTACTCCATGACAGTGGGAGGGAGAGACGGCTTTTGCTACCTAACCGAACTCGAGTGAGGCGCGAACAGGCGTTTCGCGTTTTCGGTGGTGAGTCGGTCGAGTGTCTCGACGCTCTCCCCGCGCAGCCTCGCCGCGTGCGCGAGTGTCACCGCAAGGTGGGCGGGCTCGGAGCGCGCTCCCTCCACCCCTGAAGGACGCTGGTCAGGCCCATCGCTTTCGAGCAAGAGCCGCTCGGGGGGCACCGCGCACAGCGCGTGCTTCGGACGCTGGGCGTTGTCGTGCGTGATGATGCCCGCAAAGCTGAAGGAGAGGCCGAGCCGCTGGTAGCGTGGCACGAGCTCGGCAGGGCCTCCATAGCTGTGCATCACCCCGCCTCGAGGCAACGGCCCCTGCGCTTCGAGGCGCTCGAGCAAGAGGCCGTGGGCGTGCACGCAGTGCAGGACGACGGGCAGGCCGAGGTTGTGCGCTGCAGAGATCTGCGCGTCGAGAACTTTTGCTTGGAGATCCATGGATGCGCCGTGCTGCTTGGCGTGCTTTGCGTCGAGGCCACACTCACCCACGGCGACCGCTCGCGTCCGCGTGAGGGTGGGCTCGAGCTCGTGCAATGCGGAGTCCAGTGTGTCGGTGTCGAGCCCGTCGATGTACCACGGATGGATGCCGAGACCGAAGGAGAGCAAAGGACTCTGTGCGCAGAAGGCCGGCAAGCTCGGCCACTGGCGTGGCGAGCAGCACGGTACGAAGATGCCCTCCACAGAAGCCTGTGCGGCTCGCACGAGCACCGCCTCGACGTCGGCCACGTAGGCCACGTCGTCCAAGTGACAGTGGCTGTCGTACATCAGCTGTGCGTGGCCGGCGGCAGAGAGGGCCTCGGCGCTTCGCGCACGTCGTCCGGGTCGGGAGGCGGCGGATGCACCGTGCCGTCGTCGCAGTAACGCGACAGCTCTTGCACGATACGCCGCACGTAGTCTTGTCGCTGGTGAAACGGCAAGAAGGCTGCTTTGAAGCCGTTCAGGATGATCTTCTTGATGTCGTCGAGCGACATGCCGAGCTGCGTGTGGCACAGCCAAAGCTCACGCGACACGCTGGTATCGGTGATCAAGCGGTTGTCGGTGTTGACGGTCACGCGCAGACCGAGATCGTGATAGAGGCGGATCGGGTGGCGTGACAGCTCCTGCACGGCACCTGTCTGCACGTTCGATGATGGGCAGCACTCGAGCGGGATTCTGTGATCGTTGACGTAGGCCAAGAGGTCGCCGTTCTCCCAGAGCCTGACTCCGTGGCCGATGCGGTGAGCACCGCACAAGTGGATGGCCTGGGCTATCGACTCGGGACCGAACGCTTCTCCCGCGTGGATGGTGCTGTTGATGTTGTTCTTGCGAATCAGATCGAAGGCATCGCGGTGGTGTTTCGGCGGATGGTCATACTCGGCCCCCGCCAAATCGAAGCCGACCACGCCGCGGTTCTTGTAGGCGACGGCCAGGCGGGCCATGTCGAGCGACGACTCGGGCGAGATGTTGCGGATGCCGCAGATGATCACCTTGGCGTTGATGCCGAGGTGCTCGCGCGCGCGATTCAAGCCGGAGAGTACGGCCTCCACCACCGTGCTCAAGCGCAACCCGCGCTTCGTGTGCAGCATCGGCGCATAGCGCACCTCCATGTAGCGCACGTTTTCGGCGGCGGCGTCTTCGCATAGCTCGTAGGCCACGCGCGAGAGCGCCTCTTCCGTTTGCAGCACGCGCAGCGTGATGTCGAAGGCCTTGAGATATTCGACGAGCGAGCCCGTGTGCACGCCACAGTTCATGGCCTTGAGCAACCCCTCCGGACTGTCCGCGGGTAGCTCGATGCGTTGCTCTTCTGCGAGCTCCAGGATGGTCTTGACGCGCAGCGACCCGTCGAGGTGCACGTGCAGATCAGTCTTGGGAAGGCGTTCGAAGAAGGAGAGCGAGAGCGGCATGGCTCAGTATACGCCTCGAAGAGCGTGAGCAAAAACGGGATGCGTCTTCAGGTGCTCTCGTGTGGGAGGGCGGGACGCACTGTCACTTGCGGCGAACGCCGAGGCGCTCGAGAACGAACTCGAGCCTCGAAGCCGCCACGCTGACGCGCGTGGGCATGCCTCCTTCGAGGCCCAACGTGTCGAGCAGATCCACCCCGCTATCGAAGCGTGCAGCCGCGGTGACCGTGGTCTTGTCGACGACGACCGAGATGCGAGCGCGCTCTTGGCCGAGCATCAACAGCAGCGTCTTGTCGTAGTGTGCGCGCGCGCGGCTCGCGTCGACCAGGGCGACGTCGCCGTGCAGCGCGTAGTCGGTGGCGAGCCGTCTCGCTTCGTCTTCATGGTTGCGGAAGATGGCGGCCGCCTGCTCGACGACCTCGAACAGGCCGCGGTCGTAGGCCCCTTCGGCCAGAAAGCGCACGATCACGCCGCGCAGCCCTTCGTCGTTGGGCTTGCCACGCAGGGCCCGGTCGATGGTTTCCGCGAGCTCGCTCGGCGTGCCGAGGCGCGTGTCGATGGCGCGCGCGTCGTCGTCCGCACCGGGATAGGGCTCGACCCCACCACGCACCCACTTGGCGGCGGCGCACAGTCCGTCGAAGTCGGTGTGACAGCAGATGGTGTCTACAGGGCCTGCTCGCTCGACGAGCTCGGGTGTGACCATCTCCGGACACGCGCCGTGCTGCGCCTTGGTGCTGAGCACGAAACGTGGGTCTTCTGCGTACAGCGCATGCTTCGCGTGATCGTGGTGATCGATCCACATGGCGAGCCGTTCACCCAAGCCGTCGATGAACGGTTTGGTCGTGCGCTCGTAGCTCGCGCCACCCGCGCCTGCCGCGGCGAAGGCCACGTCGAGCACCACCACCCGACCCTTGAGCTGGGCCGGCTTCGGGAGCTTGCGTGGTGTGCCGTAGGCGAGGTGCGGAAAAGACATCTCGCCAAGGTGCGCTTCGTTGTCGATGGATGCAAGTGCAGCACTGCCTACAGGATCGGGCGGCGCGAGCTCTGGGTCGGTGGTCTTGCTCACCGCCAGTCGTAACTCGTGTTGCGGTGTGCGAGCACACCCGTGCACCATGGTCTGACGCTCTCCTCTGTTGGGATTTCGCGGCGTTTTGTGGTCGCGCGACCCGCCTTTGTCGACGAGAGCGACACACACACGCATGGTGAGATACACGAGTCGTTGGGCGTTTGTGGTAGGTGTAGGGGCGCTGCTCCCATGCTTGCCGGTGAGCCCCGAGCTCGCTCAGGCGAGCGAGTCATGTCCCATCGGGATGGTGAGCTCCGAGAGCACATGCTGTCCGCTCGGCACCGAGTACGTCGCCGAGCATCACGCGTGCCTCGCCTATCGACCGGAGCGGCACTGCGCGTCAGGAAGGCTCGATGCCTGCGTGGAGGCGGCGCGCGATCTCGAAGGTCGCGACCAGGTTGCCTCGGGCTACGCGGCCGAGCTGTATCGCTTCGCCTGTGAGCAAGGGGCAGCTGCCGGTTGTCACGGCCTCGGGCGCATGTACCTGCGCGGCGAGGGCGTCAGTGCGGATCCTTCGCGCGGGCTCTCGCTGTTGGCGCGCTCGTGCATTCAGGGCGCGACACCGGCGTGCATGGAGCTTGCCGATCGCACGCTCGCGGCCGATCCGTCGGCCCCCGAGGCAACGCAGTTGTTTGCCCAGGCCTGTCACCGCGGTGAACCTCTGGCCTGCGCGCGCTACGCGGAGCACTTGGTGGCGGTCGACGCAGCCGCGACGTTGATCGCGGACTACTACGAGCGCGCCTGCGAGGGCGGCAATGGGGCTTCGTGCCTGCGCGCGCTCGAGGCCCAGCGTGCAGGGGGGCCCGTTGATCCGGAGCGTGAGCGAAAGCTGCTCGAGAGAGCGTGTGCCGGCGATGACGCCCATGGCTGTGCGCTGCTCGGCGACGCTTTCCTCGAGGGCTTGATCGCCCCCCAGAGCAGCTTGCTCGCCGCCAAGCATTACCGACGCGCGTGCGAAGAAGGCGACGGTAAGGCCTGTCTGCAGCTCGGCGCGCTCACCGAACAGGGCGACGGCGTGCAGCGTGACGTGCGCGCGGCCTATGACCTGTACGTGCGAGCTTGCGGGGCAGGGCTACCCAGCGCTTGCGAGCGTCGCACGGCTTTGTCTTCCTTGCTCGCGACACCACCCCGTCGCGGCAGCGGCGCACTTCAGCGGCGCTGACGGCCTGGCCTCGCGCGAGGTTCGCCACCTCAGGTGCGCTGGACGAGCGAGTCGAGCAGCGCACGAAAACCGCGCGCGGTGAAGAACATGAAGGTCTCGTCGCCGAACATGATCTGCGCGCCGTTCTCGAGCTTTCTGCCCACACCCGGCTCGATGCGCGAGTCGCCGACGCGGGTTCCGTTGCGCGAACGCGCATCGACCACCAGCCAAGCGCCGGTCTGCTCGTCGTGGGTGAAGTAGGCGTGGTATTTCGACACGCTCGCGGCGCGCAGGGAGATGTCCGCCGTGCGCGTGCGGCCCACGCCGATGCGATCGGGGAAAGGCCCCCCCGGGCGCTTGGCGATGGCGTACACAGCGCCAGCCTTGGCCATCAGCTCGGGGCTGACGGTCGAGCCCGCCTTGACCATGGCCAGCACGACACGGGCATCCCAGGGCGCGCTCACGGCGCGCGTTTCGAAGCCCCAGTGCTGCTCGACGAGCTCCTCACCGCAGTGGACGAGGGCTGGATGGTCTTGCAGGTCGCCGAGCACCACGGTGCCCTTGAGCTCGAAGCTCGTGACGAGGGCCCGGAGAGTCGGCGGCGCTTGCGGCTCGGTCATCCAGTCTTGATTGTCGCACGGCAGAGCAATTCTGCTCAAACAAGTCTGTGGGGTCGATGACGTTGCCTAACCTTGGTTCGACAAACTTCAGTAGACCACCGGCACCGTGGCGATCTCGGGCTCTTCGATGGACCATACGAAGTTGTCGACCAGCGCTGTCGAGTCGAGGATGGCGTCTCCCGTGTCCCAGAGCGCAAAGCGCAGCGTGATCACCTCGCCGGGGCTGACGGGTGCAGTCGTCTTCAGCCAACCCGTCGACGCTCCGCCTACGCCAGCTTTCGTTCCGCCTGGCGGGTCCTGCGCGCAGGTTGCCTCGTTGGGGCCAAAGCCCGTGCCCCGCAACAGGTCCGTGCCTTGCTCGCACCCGAACTGCTTGGCCGCGCTCGGGTTCTGGTCGCTCGCGTTGCATACGGCGAGCAGGCCCGTGTTGACGCCGATCGGATCCTTGTTGGAGTCGAAGAGGATGTTGCCGTCCTCCACGAACTCGGGTCGCGGCTCTTTGAAGACGACGAAGAAGTCGTTGTACCGACTGCAGATGTAGTCGGGGTACTCGTAGGTGTAGAAGATCGAGTCGAAGGCGAACGACTTGGCGTTCGTCGGGACCCGGATCTTCACCTCGAGCGCCGCCTGGTCGTAGATGGTCGTGTTGTCTGGAAAGAGCCCGCCGCCGATGGCACCGATGATCCCGCCGAACGGATCGTCGGCCGCAGCCTCCTCGCACACCGTGCTCTCCTTGGGGTAGCCCGCGGGCGGCTCGGCGCCCGTGCTCAGCAGGCCGTCGTAGCTGTCGCAAGCCGGCGTGAAGCCGCTCTGGTCGGGGGCGCGCGCGGCGCCGGTCGACAGGGCCAACAAGGTGCTGCCTTGCGGGGGAACCGCTGCGCCGAAGCGAGGCAACAGGCCTGTCATCATGGCGTTGGCCAAGCTGCCGCTGCCGTCGGCGGTCGTGAAGCGCGCCGAGATCACGCCCCAGGCGGCGCTGTCCATGGTGGTGCGGTTGCAGAGTCCGATCGCCTTGGCCGCATCGAAGGGATCGGTCGAGTTGATGGCGAGGCCCACGTCGCATTCGGCCGCGTCGGCCGTCGCTTTCACCCCGTCGCAGTCTTCGTCGAAGTCGTTGCCGGGGAAGTCGAATGCACCGGGGTTGATCTGGGGCGAGCAGTCGTCGCAATCGCCTGCGGCCGTCGTGAAGCCGTCGAAGTCTGCGTCGTCCAGGCTCGTGTCGCAGACCGTATTGTTGACGGGGGGCTTCCCGCTGGGCAGCGGTTGATCGGCCTTGCCGTCGCCATTGGTGTCGACGCCATCGGCGTAGCCGTCGCCGTCCGAATCCACGGCTACGCCATCGGGCTTGCCGTCGCCGTCGAGGTCGACCTGCTGCCCGATGGTCCAGCTAGCACCCGGGCCGGCCCCGGCATCGCTGCTGACGTCGTCGGTGTCGGTGCCGAGGGACGCGGTGTTGCCCGAGTCGGGCGAACAGCCATTCACGCCCGCGACGAGCGAAGCGACCACTAGCAAGCGTGAAGGAAGACGCGAAGGAAGTCCTAGTGCCAATGTCACGGCCAAGCTC
>CAYNOM010000386.1:0-6399 GCA_964398415.1 uncultured Polyangiales bacterium
CTTTGAGCGGCTAACGCTCCTAAACCCCCCGGCTCTGCCGGGGGATACTTAGTCCTTCGACCTGCACGTCCTCGGTCCAGCCCACGCTGGCAAGTACCGCAACAACATGCAGGGCGCGCCGGTCGCCGGTGCCGAGCATGCCGTCCAGAAACGCACGGATCTCGTCGCGGCTGAGCAGCCTCCGGACGTCCAGCGATGTGTCGCGAGCGACTGCGTCGGCCGCAAGCCGCGCGAGGCGTACGTACCCATCCGCGAACCGGACGACGAAGTCCACATGCTCGGTGGGCATCGCTGGATACCAGCCCTTGACGACCTTGGCTGCCATCTCGCGCTCGATCGGGCCCACGAGGAGAGCTGGAACTCGAGCTGGTTCTGGTGTCGGGCAGTGCCCCACCGTGATCAGACGGATGCGCCCGCCTGCCCGCGCCACGGAGTCGCGTAGCGGGCGAAGCTGCTCTGGCTGTATCTCGTCCGCCACCACGACCAGCCGGACGGTGGCGTCCGCGACCGCGCCGTCGATGAGCTGGACGAGGCGCATGTCACTCGCTTGCTGCAGGTAGATCACCGACGCTGACCACGGCGCCTCGCGACAGAGCTCGAGAGCAAACCGCGTCTTCCCCACCCCGGGTGGTCCATGAATGTGGAGATGCTGGACTGAACCGGTCTCGAACTCGAGGGCCGAGCGCTGCCGCGCGATCTCCTCATTGATCGAGTGCGGCGCCTGCCAAGGGACCTGGTGCACTTCAGCACTCGCCCAGTCAGAGAGCGTCCACAGACCGTCGGGCCTTCCAGCCCAGCGGGCGGCGACGGCGGGGTTCTGGTTGCACCAGACAGCCAGTCGCTCGCTGCCGATGACATCGATGCGCGCGATGGGTATCCCTGCTGCCGATGCCTCGTCGGTCAGGGTCTTCAGTCGGTCTCCCTCGCCCTTCTTACCGTTGGTGGACCTCGAAGCGACCACGACGAAACGGCCACCGGCCTCTAGCGTCTTCTTCGGTAGAAGCTTACTAACTTCGCCTTTCAGACGCGCTGGCGTGCCGGAAGCTCCGGCTTTGAGCTGCCAGCACGTGTCCGTCTCGCCAAGCCAATCGTCCTGGATCGCGGGTTTCGAGGTCCATCCGTCACAGCCGCCATCCTTGGCCTTGTCCTCCGTGTTGACGCGGACCTCGGACAGCGGCGAGCCACAGCGATGAGCCTGAGCGCGCAGAAGACCGACCATGAGCTCGCTGAGCTCGGCATCGCTCAAATGGGCAATGCGTTCGGGCGACACCTGAAGGGCATCGCGGAATGGGGATGGGCGAGGACGGGTCATGATGTCTCCGCAGATGAAGTTGTAGCAGCCCGAAACACGCGCTCCCGATGCCACGGCAAGTACGGCCGGTGCCCGTCGTGCAGCGCGCGCACGCGCAGCGGCTGCTCGAGGCCAAGGATCGCGCGTGCGTCGGTGTCGAGCACGTCGCTCACGACGATCGCGCCATTGTCCGCCACTGTGATGAAGCCCCGATCGAACGCAGCGTCGAGGTGCGGTGCGAGCAGGATGCCGTTGTAGACGTCGAGCCGCTCGGCGTCGTTCGAGCAGTCGGCCCAGGGCTTGATGTGGCTGGCGCGGAGCAACTCGGGAACAGCCAAGCCGGTGATGGCGCAGCGGCCCTCCCAGTACTCGAGCAGACCGTGGCGGAAGAGGTCCTGGCCGACGCGCTGGACGACGAGGCGCTCGGCCTCGGTGGTCCGCGGGAGCGTGGCGGTCTGCTTCTCGAAGCTGTGGAGCAGCTCGTCGGGCAGCGTCTTGCTGAGCTGGAAGGCGCGCCGGAGCAGCCGATGGAGGGACGGGATGTCGGTGACGGTGCGGCCGCCGAGGGCGCCCTTGGGCAGCGGCGCCGCCATGGGCGTGCCGTACTCGCCGAGCGCGCGGGCGACGTTCTGCTGGGAGAACGTGGCGAGGAAGACAGCGTCGCCGAAGGTGCCGAGCCAGACGCGGAGCGGGCACTGGGTGCTCGCGAAGCCGAGCCAGTCACCCTCACGCGGCAGCTCCTGGTCGAAGCCGTTGTCCGTCGCGGCCTTCTCGAGGCGCGAGGCGATGACGGGCGAGAGCGCGGTGGTCATCGGCGCCTCGGCGAGGTCGCCGGCAGGTGTCCAACAGGCTGTTGGACAAATCGGAGTCGGGTAGCCAAGGGACTCATCGAGCCCTCTTGCGCTGCGGGTGGCGCGGCTTCGCAGGTCGTTCCGGTGCCGCGAGCTCCACGTCGAGGCCCCGACCAAGGACGAGCCGATGGCGCGCAGCCTCGATGGCGCGGTGCAGCCGCTCCTCGAGGACCTCGCGCGGCGGCAGGTCCGTCAGGTACTCGGCGACGTGGATCCCTCGCGCATCGAGGTCGAGGTACTCGACCGTCTCGCGCTTCTTCCCTGCGCACAGGATGATGCCGAGGGGCGCCTGCTCGGAAGGCTGGCGCTCATGCCGATCGAGCCAGCGCAGGTACAGCTCCATCTGGCCCGAGTCGGCGGCCTTGAAGTCGCCGATCTTCAGCTCGATGGCGACGAGCCTGCGCATTCTCCGATGGAAGAACAGAAGGTCGACGTAGTAGTCGTCGCCGTCCAGCATGATGCGCTTCTGCCGCTCGACGAAGGCGAAGCCCGCGCCTAGCTCGAGGAGGAATCGCTCGATCTCGCGAAGAATCGCCGACTCGAGGTCCTTCTCGCTGTAGGTGTCGGCGAGCTCGAGGAAGTCGAGCATGTACGGATCTTGGAATACCAGCGCCGGCGTGACCTCGCCCTTCTCGCGCAGCGCGGCGAGCTCTTGGCGGATCAGCGCCTCGGGCTTCTTGGAGAGCGCCGTGCGCTCGTAGAGCATTGCGTCGATGCGGTCGGCCAGCTCGCGCGTCGACCAGCCGTCGAGGCGGCACAGCTCGGCATAGAACTCCCGCTGGAGCGCATCCTTCAGCGGGATGAGGAGCTTGAAGTGAGCCCAGCCCAATTGTCGCCGCAGTGCGGCGACAATCTCCGCGTCCGGGAAGACGGTCGCGAACTGAACCATCCGTCGCAGGTTCTTCTCGCCGAATCCGCGGCCGTAGCGCGTCTCCAATTGTCGCCCCACCGTGGCGACAATCTGGGCACCGTACTCCGCGCGCTGCCCCTCCAACACCTGCGTGCGGACACGATGCCCGAGCTGCCAGTACAGCGTCGTGAGCGCAGCGTTCGCCGCGACGGCCACCTGCTTGCGGGCGGCGTCGATCATCTGGCCGAGGTCGCGTACAAGCCCCGCCACCTCAGCGCCGTCCGGCGCCGGCGAGGTCGACGCGTGCGTGGCCGTCGGCGACCGTCTCACCGCTGGCGAGACCTTCTTCGCTCCGGCCTTCGGGGGCTTCTTACGCGGCGGCTTGGTCATCGCGCGCCCTTCTTCTCGGCAGCGGGGCGGGTGTCGGGATGCGCGACGCGCGGGTCAGCCGGCGGGGGGGCGAGGCGTGTCTGGTAAGGCTTACCAGTGCGCGCGGCTTCGGCCATGGCGTCGTAGATCTCGAGGATGACGCGCTTGGTGCGGTATTCGCCGTGGGCTTTTTCGTCGTTCTTGCGGACGATTGGGAAGGTGCCCATCACGTAGTCGGTGTCGTCGCGCGACAGGCCGTAGAGGTGGAAGAACGCGGCGTCGAGCTCGCAGCGGATCAAGAAGCGGCGCTCCGAATCCCAGCGGAACGGCGGGCCGTCGTAGCCCACGTCGCGCGCGAAGGGCTCGAGGTCCCATGCGGTGTAGGTCAACTCGAGGACGCGAGGGAGGAGCCAGGCGCTTACCGGTGCCGACCGCTCCCACCGCGCTGGGGCTGTCACAACACTCGGTTGAACGACCGGAAGCTGCTCGAGAATCCCGTAGGTGAGATGGGTCCCACCGACCTTCTGCCTTGCTACGTAGTCAACAACGAACGAGCAGAGACACGAGTAGACCGCCGCACATTCGGGTGCAGAAGCGTAGAGGCGAATCTGATGAAATCCACCGAAAGCCGCACGCGGAATGATGCTTGCGATCAGAGTTCGCTGATCGACGCTGCGGCAAATATCTCGCCAGCCGAGGACCCACTCTCTCGTCCAGTCGCCGCCTAGGCGCGCGGCAACCTCCTCTGTCGGAACCCAGTACCGGGGGACGATGCTGCGCTCCGGATCTGCGTGGTCAGCATCGCTCAGCTCGGGGCACTTGCCCTGATTCGCCTGCGCCTCCGTCTGCCCAGCATAGGTGGCGAATCGGTGATCGAAATAGTGGACGAGTTTCGCCTCGTACAACGGCGCCATCCGTTCGCCGTCCCGCGCGAGCCACCCGCCGACGATCTCCCAACCCGCGCCCAGCGCGTCGGCCGTGGTCACGAATAGCGGTGCGTCATCCGACATGTGTATCATTCGCCGAAGTACGATGTTCCATCCGTCCCCGACCACGCGGGACTTGAGATGCGCCGTGCGCAGGTGGATTGCCCGTGTAAGCACAGCATCGCGTCTGGATCGGAACGTAGGCGCGGTGAGCGTGTATGGATTGATCACCGTGAAGTCGTCCGCCGTAAGTGTGAAATGCCGAGCGGGGTCCCCAAGATCGCGAACGCCCCGCGCGAAGAACACGAAGTCAGCAGCGCGGACCGCGCCTGAACGCTCGATCGTCAAGAGAGCGAACTTGAATGCGTGATGAACGGCAGGAAACACGCGCTCTTCATTCTCAAGGCTGTAGAAGTGCGCGAGCTCTCCGTTGCGTACGAGGGTCGCGAAGTAGTCCTTCGTAGAGTCGTCGGTAGCGATGCCCGTGGGCACGAGGAACCCAGCGCGACCGCGCAAGGCGAGGAGTGCTCGGTCGAGTTCCGCAAAGATCGCGTACGTGTTCACGTCGCCCTGACCAGTGAGCGGGAATACGGCAGACTCACGAAGAAAGTGCTTCGCGCCAGCCGCTACGCGACTCGCGATCACCCACTCCTTCCGCAGTTCCGGGTCGGTCGTAGCAAGCGCGGCGATCAGGGTCTTGCGGACCGCAGCGTTGGGTGCGCTAGCAATCTCGTCACTGCGCGACGCGAAGAACTCCAGTTCCTGAAGCTTTACGCGGTCCCACGGCGGGTTCCCCAGCACGACGTCGAAACCACCCTTCGCGAACACCTGCGGGAACTGCAGGTTCCAGTGAAAGAACCGGTACTGCTCCGCAAGCTCGGCCACCGTCTTCGTCGTCAGCGCGGGCGCCTTTCCCTGGCCATCTCGGAGCTGTCGCCACAGCTCGTTGGTCGGCGCGGCATCAGCCAGCTCGCCCGGCTGCTTCGGCCACACGAAGGCGGCGCACCACGCATCGGCCACGAACTTCTGGTGGCGGTACTCGGCGGAGCTCAGGATGCCGTCCCACTGCGACTCCTTCTTCGCGAGCGCCTCGGGGTTCGCGTCACTCGCCGCTTCGAGCTCGGCGACGGCGCGCGCCACGGCCTGCGCCTCGGCGTCGCTCGGCTTCGACCAGAGCGTGTCGAGCGAGCGCTGGCCCTCGGCGGCCTTCTTGTTGCGCTTCTTGAGCGCGCTCGCGGTCTTCTTGTCGTCGCCATCGATCGGATCCCACGCGGCGTCGGGGATGCCCTTCGCCATCAGCTCGGGCGTCGTGCCGAGCAGCGCGTTGCCGTGCTGGATGTGGGAGTTGAGGAACGTGAGCGGCAGCCCTGGCTCCACCGCCTCCCTCCATAGGCTCACCTTGCACAGCTCGACGGCCATCGGGTTGAGGTCGACGCCGTAGATGCAGCGCCCGACCACCTGCCGCAGCGCGTGCCGGTACTCGGCCGCCGAGGGCGTGCCGTTCGCCGAGAGGCGCGCGACGTGCGCTGCAAGCCTGCGCGCTGCCGCGAGGAGGAAGTGCCCCGAGCCACACGCGGGATCGACGATGGAGAGCCCGAGCAGCGCCTCCACAGCGTTGCCTGGGTTCTTCGCGAGGGTGTCGGCGATGACGGGCTCGAGCGCGCTGTCGAGCAGCACCTGCACGAGGCTGTCGGGCGTGTAGTAGCTGCCCGTCGTCTTGCGCGCGTTGCCCTTGGTCTCGCCGCCGGTGGCGAAGGCGAACTGCCGCCCGTCCTTGGCGATCTGCGGGACGAGCTCGAGGAGGCTCTCGTAGACCGAGCCCAGCTCCTCGGGGCCCATGTCGCGCCAATTGACGCGGGCCAGGCTGCCTTCCTCGCGCAGCCAGGCGAGCTTGAACACCGCGAGCAGTAGCGCGCGGTTCTCGAGCTTCGCGTCGTCGAGCGCAGGGCACTGGTTCGCGGCAAAGATGCCCGCCAGCGCAGGGAGCCCGAGGCGCGGCTCTCCCGCAGCGAGGCCACGGCACACGACCTTGGTCGCGTCCCACAAGTCGGCGAAACGGTCGTGGGCGCTGCGCTTCACGGAGCGCTCGCGCAGGCGGCGGATGCCGTAGCC